>NZ_JBIAYZ010000003.1:211071-455400 GCF_042898635.1 Micromonospora sp. NPDC000442
CTCGCTTCGCTCGGCGTCACGATGAGGCACCACCACACTGGGCCGAATGATTCGTTCGCTGCGCTCACTCATCGGAAGGCGTCCTTGAGGTGCTCGACGCGTGCCCGGCCGATGCGGGGCAGCAGCACCGAGATGACGTCGAAACGGACCTCGTCGGCGGTGGTGCCGGTGGCGGCGAGCCAGGCGGCGGCAAGCCCCCGGAGGCGGCGGGCCTTACGGGGCACCACCGCCTCGGCAGGGCTGCCGAAGGTCGCGGTGCGCCGTGTCTTCACCTCACAGAAGGCGAGCACCGGCCCGTCCCAGGCGATGATGTCGATCTCTCCGGTGCGGCAGCGCCAGTTGCGGGCGACCGGGCGTAGTCCCGCTTCGATCAGGTGCCGTACGGCGCAGCGTTCCCCGTACCCGCCGATCGCCTGGTTCCGCTTGGTCATGACCGGCACCCTGCGCCTGTGCGGGGTCTCGCGGCGACCCCGCCGTGCTGTCCTGTGGACAGCCGAGGGTGTTGTGGACGAACGGACGATCATGTCCTAGATGTGCTATAGCGCCTTTCCTGGGGCTGCTCAGGCGTGGGGTCGAATGGCGCACGAACCGCTGGTCGCATACGGTGCCGGGCGTGGACGGACGACGCAGCTTCGCCGACGACCAGGAGTCGCGCTGGTATCCGGGCGATCATGACCGTGGCTACGCCGACCCGCAGTGGCATCCGGTGGGAGAGGGGCACTACCCCGGCGACGAGCCTCGCGCGGTGCCCGAGCAGCGTGGTGACGACGACGACCGGTACGGCTCGCCCCGACGCGCCGCCCTGACGGACCCGCTCGGGGACGTCGCGGCGGAGACTGAGCGCTACCGGGCGTCACGTTCCCGCCGGGCGGAACCGACGGAACCGGATGTCTCCGGTGAGCTGCCGGTCGATCGCTCGGGCCGACGTGCCGCCCGCGAGGTGGGCCTGACCGGCGGCGGAGCGCCGGTGTCGACGGATCCGACCCGCGCGCTGGCCGGGTACCCGATCGTCGAGGCCAAGCGTGGGCCCGAGGCGACCAACCCGCTGGAACAGCCGACAGGGCCGGTGCCGTCGGTGGTACCCCGGACGGAACCGCCGGTGGGCGAGGTCCCGCCCGGCTCCGCCGACGCCGTGTCCGGTCACCCGGCGGCCGGTCACCCGACGGCCGGTCACCCGGCGGCCGGTCATCAGGGGGGCGGTCACCAGGCGGGCGGCGTCCAGCCAGGGGTGCCGGCCGGTGACGGCGTCTACCGGACGCGGCGACCGGTGCTCGCGGTGCTTTTCGCCGTGCTGGTCGTGATCTTCGAGTTGCCTGCGGTGCGGGTGCTGCTGCACGGCGCGACCGCGGACCCGGTTGCCGCCGGGGACGTGCTGGCGGGCACGTTCCTGGTCTGCGGGCTGCCGATCTTCGCGGCCGGCCTCTACGGGCTGCGGACGACCGGGTTCTCGCTGAGCGACGGCGCGCGAGGGTGGCTGCGACCGCCGACCGCGTACCTGACGATCGGCTTGGCGCTCTTCCTGGTAGCCGCGGTCGCTGCCGGTTGAACGAGACCGCGCCGCCGGCTGCGCGTGGCCCCGCCAGCGGTTGAGCGGAACCGTGCCGCCGGTTGAGCGCGGCTGTGCGGCCGGCTGCGTCTGGGCCTGCCGCCGGTTGAGCGTGGCGCGCCGACGGCGTGAGCGGAGCGTCGCCGCACCCGGGCGTGGAACGGTCGCGAGGGCGCGTACACTGGTCAACCGGCGACCGCCTCGTGCGGTCGACCTCGCGTGCCCTCCTCACGAGTCGTCGTGTGGCGGCGGCCTCCCTGGTCCCGACCCCGGTCGGGCCCACCATGGTCGACGACTGGGCACCAGGACGCCCGGCCGCCGGTCGGGCGAGACAACCAGGGACCGCAAGGAGTACGAATCATGGCCGTCGTGACGATGCGTCAGCTGCTGGAGAGTGGTGTTCACTTCGGGCACCAGACCCGGCGCTGGAACCCGAAGATGAAGCGCTTCATCTTCACCGAGCGTAACGGCATCTACATCATCGACCTGCGTCAGACCCTCGACTACATCGAGAAGGCGTACGACTTCGTGCGCAACACGGTGGCCGAGGGCGGCAGCATCCTGTTCGTCGGCACGAAGAAGCAGGCGCAGGAGGCGATCGCCGAGCAGGCGACCCGCGTCGGCCAGCCGTACGTCAACCACCGCTGGCTCGGCGGCATGCTGACCAACTTCCAGACGGTGTACAAGCGGCTGCAGCGGATGAAGGAGCTGGAGGCCCTCGGTGACCTCAGCGGCACCGCCGCCGGCTACACCAAGAAGGAGACCCTGCAGCTCTCCCGCGAGAAGATCAAGCTGTCCCGCACCCTGGGCGGCCTGCGGGACATGCAGAAGCTCCCGGCCGCGGTCTGGGTGGTCGACACCAAGAAGGAGCACATCGCCGTCGACGAGGCCCGCAAGCTGGGCATCCCGGTGATCGCCGTGCTCGACACCAACTGCGACCCGGACGAGGTCGACTTCCCGATCCCGGGTAACGACGACGCGATCCGCTCGGCCGAGCTGCTGACCAAGGTCGTCGCCGCCGCCGTGGCCGATGGCCTGATCGCCCGCTCCGGCCGCCGTCGGGGCGGCGACGAGAAGCCGGAAGCGGGCGTCGCCGCCGACGAGCCGCTGGCCGAGTGGGAGCGCGAGCTGCTCGAGGAGCCGAAGAAGGCCGCCGAGCAGCCCGCCGCCGAGCAGCCCGCCGCCGAGCAGCCCGCAGCGGAGCAGCCCGCCGCCGAGCAGCCGGCCGCCGAGCAGCCCACGACCGAGCAGCCGGCAGCCGTCTCCGGTCAGTGATCGTGCCGCCGTCCGGTCACCGTCCGTTCCGCTGACGGTGACCGGCGGCGGGTAGACCGGGCACGAACCTCTCGGAACCGGGTAATCGTCACCTCAGACCATTCCACGCAGTCTCAACACCGAAGAGAGAGCCATGTCCCAGATCACCGCCGCGGACGTCAAGAAGCTCCGCGACCTGACCGGCGCCGGCATGATGGACAGCAAGAAGGCGCTGACCGAGGCCGAGGGCGACTTCGACAAGGCCGTCGAGATCCTGCGCGTCAAGGGCGCCAAGGACGTCGGCAAGCGGGCCGGCCGGACCGCCGCGAACGGTCTGGTCGCGCACTCCGGCAAGGCGCTGCTCGAGCTCAACTGTGAGACCGACTTCGTCGCCAAGAACGATGCCTTCATCGCGCTGGCCCAGCAGCTTGTCGAGCACGGCGAGCGCTCCGGCGTCAGCAACGCCGAGGAGCTGCTCGCCACCGAGATCGACGGTCGTCCCGTCGCCGACCTGGTCCAGGAGCAGTCCGCCAAGATCGGCGAGAAGCTGGTGCTCAACCGGTTCGCCAAGCTCGACGGCACCGTCGCGGTCTACCTGCACCGTAAGGCGCAGGACCTGCCGCCGGCGGTCGGCGTGCTGGTGCAGTACGCCGGCAAGACCGACGAGGCGGGCGACGCCGACGCGCGTGGTGCAGCGATGCAGATCGCCGCGATGCGGCCGCAGTACCTCACCCGTGACGAGGTGCCGGCTGAGGTCGTCGAGTCCGAGCGGCGCATCGCCGAGCAGACCGCCCGTGAGGAGAACAAGCCCGAGGCTGCGCTGCCGAAGATCGTCGAGGGCCGGGTCAACTCCTTCTTCAAGGACTTCGTCCTGCTGGAGCAGTCCTCGGTGACCGACAACAAGAAGACGGTGAAGCAGGTGCTGGCCGAGGCGGGCATCGAGGTCACCGGCTTCGTGCGGTTCGAGGTCGGCCAGGCCTGAGCCGGCTCGGGGCGCATTGCGCCGTGGGCTGGGAACAACGACGAGACGAGGAGGCCGCCGGTGTACGCGACACACACCGCGGCCTCCTCGTCCCATAAGGTCGGCAGCGGCAGGTACGCGCACCTGAGCGCGCCAGTGGGGGAAGGACGGGCGGATGACGCAGGTTGTGAGTGACCGGACGTTGGCGGCGGACGATCCGACGGCACCACCGCCCGGCCGGGCCCGGCGGGTGGTGTTGAAGCTGTCCGGCGAGGTGTTCGGTGGGGGCGCCATCGGCGTCGACCCGGACGTCGTGCAGGCCATCGCCCGGCAGATCGCCACCGTGGTACGCCGGGGTGTGCAGGTCTCCGTGGTGGTCGGCGGCGGCAACTTCTTCCGTGGCGCGGAGTTGCAGAAGCGGGGCATGGACCGTGCCCGGGCGGACTACATGGGCATGCTCGGCACGGTGATGAACTGCCTGGCCCTCCAGGACTTCCTGGAGAAGGAGGGCATCGAGACCCGGGTGCAGAGCGCCATCACGATGGCCCAGGTGGCCGAGCCGTACATTCCGCTGCGGGCGATCCGTCACCTGGAGAAGGGCCGCGTGGTCATCTTCGGCGCCGGCGCGGGCATGCCGTACTTCTCCACCGACACGGTGGCCGCCCAGCGCGCGCTGGAGATCCACGCGGACGTCGTGCTGATGAGCAAGAACGGCGTGGACGGCGTCTACACTGCCGATCCCCGGATCGATCCGACCGCCAGCAAGTTCGACTCGATCACCTTCTCCGAGGTGCTGCGTCGCAACCTCCGGGTCGCCGACGCGGCCGCCTTCAGCCTCTGCATGGAGAACGGCCTGCCGATGCTGGTCTTCGGCGCGCAGGGCGACGACACCATCGTCCGGGCCGTGGGTGGCGACAAGATCGGCACGCTGATCACCACCTGAGCCGACCGCCGACGGCGATCTCGGCGGTCCCGGTGACCCGACAAGCCCACGACGAGCACAAGAAGGAGGCGAGGAGACCGGTGATCGACGACACCCTCCTCGAGGCCGAGGAGAAGATGGAGCGTGCGGTCGAGCACGCCAAGGAGGAGTTCGGCGCCATCCGCACCGGTCGCGCGACTCCCGCCATGTTCTCCAAGGTCATCATCGACTACTACGGCAGCCCGACCCCGCTGACGCAGATGGCGTCGGTGGCCGTTCCCGAGCCGCGGATGGCCATCATCAAGCCGTACGACAACTCGCAGATCAACGCGATGGAGAAGGCGATCCGCGACTCGGACCTCGGGGTCAACCCGAACAACGAGGGCAACCAGCTACGCATCCTGCTCCCGCAGATGACCGAGGAACGCCGCCGCGACATGATCAAGGTGGCCCGGCACAAGGGTGAGGAGGCGAAGGTCGCCATCCGCAACATCCGCCGCAAGGGCAAGGAGGAGCTGGACCGGCTCGTCAAGGACGGCGAGGTCGGTGAGGACGAGGGCCGTCGCGCGGAGAAGGAGCTGGACGACCTGACCCAGCGCTACGTGTCGCACGTCGACGAGTTGGTCAAGCACAAGGAGTCCGAACTCCTGGAAGTCTGACGCCGAGGTCACCACCTGCTTGATCATGAAGTTGTTGCCCTCGCCACCGGCGTGGCGTGGTGACAACTTCATGATCAAGGCAGTGGGAGCGGCCACCGGTACGTCCTGCCGGGCGGACGGGTGCAGTAGGCTCGGCACGATTCCCGGTGACCCGACGGTGAACGGTGGGGATCGGCCAGCCGACAGGCCGGCATATCAGACGGAGCGCCTCGCGCGGGGTAGGGGATGGTAGTGGCTGTGCGTCAAGTGGTGGATCTCGTACCGCTCACCCCTGGTGCGTGATGTCCCACCTCGACCCCTACGGCGGCGCCGAGGCCCGTGACTGGGATCGCCCCGACCGACCCACCTCGCTGCCCTGGCCGGACCCGGACGTAGAACCCGGTCAGTGGGGCCGTGGCCCGCAGCCCGGTGCCGGGCTGTACGCCAATCCGCGCACCCGCCCCGGTCCGCAGTCCGAGCACCCCTACGCCCACCGTCCCGACGACCGCGGTCCGGTCGGCGCCGGGTTCGGCGAGCCGTACGACGCTGAACCCGATCGACGCGGCCGGTACGTCGGCGACCGACCCGCCCAGGAAGGCCGGAACGGGCGCGGACCGGCCGGCTGGGACCAGCCACCGCACGGGCACAACGGAGCCCGCGACCTGGACCACGGCGACGCGCCCACCGCGCAGATCGCGCCGGTGCGGGTCGGTGCCGGTCGGGACCACGACGACGCACCCACCACCCAGCTCGCGGCGGTGCCGCCCGGAGACGCGGACCCCGAGACGCCACAGCCGGACGGGCCGAGCCGGCGCCACCGGGGCCGGCGTCGGGCCGGTGCCGGCCGGCCGGCTACCCAGCAGGGCACGAGCCGGGCCGGGCGGAACCTGCCGGCGGCCATCTCGGTCGGGGTGTGCCTGGGCGCGGCGGTCCTGCTGCCCCTGTTCCTCTACACGCCGGCGTTCCTGCTGGTGCTCGCCGCCGCGTTCGGCGTCGGCATCTGGGAGATGTCCCGCGCGGTGCGCCGTGGCGGCGCCGAGGTGCCGCTGGTGCCGCTGGTCGCCGGTGGGGTACTCACCGTCACCCTGGCCTGGTTCGCCGGGCTGGACGCGCTCCTGCTCGGCCTCCTGGTCACCGTGGCGGGCACCTTGGTCTGGCGGCTCGGTGATGGTACGGCCAACCTCCGGCGGGACATGATCGCAGCGACGCTGATCTCGGTGTACGTGCCGTTCCTCGGCGGTTTCGCCGCCCTGCTCGCGTCATCCCCCGGTGACGGTGCGCTGCGGGTGCTCGTGACGCTGGTCGCCGTGGTGCTCTCCGACACCGGCGGGTACGCGGCCGGCGCCAACTTCGGCAAGCATCCGATGGCGCCGACGATCAGCCCGAAGAAGTCCTGGGAGGGCTTCGGCGGCTCGGTCGGCGCGGCGGCGTTGGGCAGTGCCGTGCTGCTCTGGGCGCTGTTCGACGTGGCGCCCTGGTGGGGTGCCGTGTTCGGGGTGGCGGTCTCGGGTGCCGCGGTCCTCGGTGACCTCGCCGAGTCGATGATCAAACGGGATCTCGGCGTGAAGGACATGAGCAACCTGCTGCCCGGCCACGGCGGCCTGATGGACCGGCTCGACTCCGTTCTGTTCGCGGTGCCGACGGCGTACCTGCTGCTCGTGGTGTTCGTTCCGGCGGTGAACTGAGCATGGCCCACGCCGGCCGGAACGGGGCGCGGACGAGGCGGGAGCGGATCCGACGCCTCCGCAGAGGTGCGTTCCGGGCCGGGCGTGCCAGACTGGACGTGCCATGACGAGCCTTCCCCTGATCCCGGTCGACCCGAACGCGCCTGGCGCACGCCGGGCGGCGATGCCACCGCAACACCTCGCCGACCTCGACCTCGCCGGCCGGAAGGACCTGGTCACGAAGCTGGGCGAGTCGGCGTTCCGGGCCCGACAGGTCTCCACCCACTACTTCGGCCGGCTGGTGCGCGACCCTGCGCAGATGACCGACCTGCCGGCGTCGTCCCGCGAGCGCCTCGCCGACCAGCTGCTGCCCCGGCTGCTCACTCCGGTCCGCGAGCTGGCCTGCGACGACGGCGCGACCCGCAAGGCGTTGTGGCGGCTGCACGACGGCTCGCTGGTGGAGAGCGTGCTGATGGGCTACCCGGACCGGGTCACCGTCTGTATCTCCAGCCAGGCCGGATGCGGCATGGCGTGCCCGTTCTGCGCGACCGGTCAGGCCGGCCTGACCCGCAACCTCTCCACCGCCGAGATCGTCGATCAGGCGGTCTACCTGGCGGGTGTGGCCGCCTCCGGCAAGGTCGCGGGGTCACCGCCGAGGCTGTCGCACGTGGTCTTCATGGGCATGGGCGAGCCGCTGGCGAACTACAACCGGGTGATCGCGGCGATCCGCCGCCTGGTCGCACCGCCACCCGAGGGGCTCGGCCTGTCGCAGCGTCACATCACCGTTTCCACGGTCGGGCTGGTGCCGGCCATCCACCGACTGGCCAGCGAAGACCTCTCGGTGACTCTTGCGTTGTCGCTGCATGCCCCCGATGATGAGCTGCGCGACGAACTCGTGCCGGTCAACCAGCGCTGGAAGGTGTCCGAGGTGCTGGACGCAGCCTGGGCCTACGCGGCCCGCACGGGCCGTCGTGTGTCGATCGAGTACGCGATGATCAAGGACGTGAACGACCAGCCGTGGCGAGCTGACCTGCTCGGCCGGCTGCTGGCCGGCAAGTTGGCCCACGTGAACCTGATCCCGCTCAACCCGACTCCGGGCAGCCGCTGGGACGCCAGCCCGAAGCCGGTCGAGCGGGAGTTCGTCCGGCGGTTGCGCGACGCCGGGGTGTCCACCACGGTGCGGGACACCCGGGGTCGCGAGATCGACGGAGCATGTGGGCAGCTGGCCGCCGCGGAGGACAGTGGCACCGACCCGGCCGGGGAGATGACGGCGTGACCGGGCGTGGCGAACGAGACCAGGAGACATAGTGGCGAGTCAGGGTCAGCGTTTCCGGCGTAAGGCGCTCCGCCGGGGATACAAGGTTGACGAGGTGGACGCCTTCCTGGACCGGGTCGAGGCGACACTCGCCGGGCAGCCGATCGGAGCGCCCGTGGCCTCGCAGGAGGTCCATGACGTCGTCTTCCGGGTTCGCTTCAACGGCTATGACGAGTGGCAGGTCGACCTGCACCTCGACCGGGTCGAACGGCAGTTGGCGGAGCTGGAGGAGCGCGGTGGCGTGCCCGGCCGGGGCGATGGCCGGATGGGCCCGATGGAGCGGATGGGTCCCGGCATGCGCGAGGACCGAGGCATGTCCCCGGTGCCGCAGCCGCCGATGCCGCCTCGGACGATGCCGGCACAGGCCGGGCCGCCCTATGGCCGCTACGACGAGCCGACGGGCGCCTTCGCCGGTGGGTACGACAACGCTCCCCGGGGTGGTTACGACGGCCCGCGTGGCGCCGCCGCCCCGATGGGCCCGGGCGGGCCGATGGGTCCTCCCGGTGGCATGGGGCACGGTGGGCCTCCGCCGCGTGGACTGCCCGCAGGCCCCGGCGGCTACGGTCCGCCGGACGCGCCGGGTGGCTACGGTCCGCCGGACGGTCCCGGTGGGTACGGTCCGCCGGATGGACCCGGTGGGTACGGTCCGCCGCCGGACGAGCAGCGCTTCGACGGGTTCGAGGCGGGTCGGCACGGCCGTACCGACATGACCGCCGAGATCAGGCTGCCGGACCGGGATCCCCGGCGTGGCCCGGCGGGACCGCCCGGCATGCCGCAGCAGCCGCTCGGCGGGCCTCCGATGGGCGGCCCCCCGGCGATGGCCGGTCCGCCTGCGATGGTCGGCCCCTCGATGGGTGGGCCACCGATGGCCGGCCCGCCCGGCAGCGACCTCTACCGGGTGGACCAGATCCGACGCAGCTTCCAGGTCCGCCGTTTCGGCAGCGGGTACGACCCTGACCAGGTGGACCGGTTCTTCGAGTCGCTGCTCGGCGGGATGGCCGGGCGTAACCAGATGCCGGTCAACCCGAAGGACCTGGACACGCTCCGCTTCGGGCTGGTGCAGGGTGGCTACTTCGAGGCCGAGGTCGACGCCGCACTGAAGAACGTGCAGGACATCCTCTTCGGCCGCTGACAGTCAGCGATGCGCGAGGGCCCGTCTCCGGAGACCGGAGCGGGCCCTCGCGCTTGCTCGCCTAGGTGGGTGCGGCGGTGGACCGACAGGACGTCGCGCCGGGGCCCGGTCACTCAGGAGCGCAGGCCGTCGCGGGTTGCCCGTTCCGTCAGGAGCGCAGGCCGTTGCGGCGCAGCACCACGTCACCGATCACGATGAGCAGCAGGAGCGCGGCCAGACCGATCAGCCAGAGGTTCTCGACCCTGCCCTCGTGGTTGCCGCAGAGCATGGCCAGCAGCGCGAACGCGGTCAGCACCGCGCCGATCCGCCCGGCCTTACGGTGCCCGGGCTTGTGCTGGTCTGGCGACGTTACCGGCTCGCTGCCTGCCACTGTCGGTCCTTCCTCGCGAACGGATCTCCGGCTAGTCTGGCACGTCCCTCGCGGAGGTTTCCGGCCAGGGCCGATGGGCCCCGCTCTGGTGGGTGGAAGGGCACTACCGGCGTCGCGGGGCGAGGACCAGACTGCCTCCGGTAGCGTTCTGGGGCGTACACCTTGATTGTCTTTTTGAGGGGGAACTGCGGTGCGAGTGACCGGTACGGGGCACGCGAGCATGCGGATCGACACGGCCGCGGGCAGCATCCTGTGCGACCCGTGGGTCAATCCGGCCTACTTCGCCTCCTGGTTCCCGTTCCCGGACAACTCCCAGCTCGACTGGGAGGCCCTCGGTGACGTCGACTACCTGTACGTCTCCCACCTGCACCGGGACCACTTCGACGCGGCTCACCTGAAGCGGTACGTGTCGAAGAAGGCGACCGTGCTGCTGCCCGAGTTCCCCACCTCCGAGATGGAGGACGAGTTCCGTGAGCTGGGCTTCACGAAGTTCCTGAAGACCCGCAACGAGGAGATCGTCGAGCTTGACGGCGGCCTGAAGGTGATGATCCAGGCGCTGACCAGCCCGACCGACGGTCCGATCGGTGACTCCTCGCTCTGGGTGGAGTACGACGGCGTCCGGCTGCTCAACCAGAACGACGCCCGTCCGACCGACCTGAGCACCTTCGCAGAGTTGGGCCGCGTGCACGCGCACCTGCTCCAGTTCTCCGGCGCGATCTGGTACCCGATGGTCTACGAGTTGCCGAACGCGGCGAAGACCGCCTTCGGCAAGCAGAAGCGGGACCGGCAGTTCGACCGCACCTGGCGTTACATCGACGACCTCAAGGCCGACCACGTCTTCCCGATCGCCGGCCCGCCGTGCTTCCTGGACGACGAGCTGTGGCAGTTCAACGACATCTTCGGCGACGAAGGAAACATCTTCCCCGACCAGTCGGTCTTCCTGGCCGAGTACGCCAAGGTCGGCGGTACGAACGGCATCGTGCTGCTGCCCGGCAGCGTCACCGAGGTCACCACCACCGGCGCGACGACCACGCACCCGATGCCGGTGGCGGACTTCTTCGCCAACAAGGTCGCTCACCTGGAGGAGATGCGCGAGCGTAAGCGGCCCATCATCGAGGCGGAGAAGGCGTCCTGGCGGCACCCCGAGGTGGACGTGCTCAAGGAGCTGAAGCGGCGGATCGAACCGCTGCTCGACGAGTCGATCTACCTGGCCAAGGGGGTCGGTGGTCCGGTCCGCTTCGACCTGGTCGGCTACGACGGCGAGAGCGTCGAGTCGATCGTGGTCGACTTCCCCGGCAAGCAGGTGCGGCCGTACGCCGACGAGAAGGTGCGCTACCGGTTCCGGACCGAGCGGGCGCTCGTGGAGCACCTGCTGCACATCGGCGAGGTGGACTGGGTCAACTCGCTCTTCCTGTCCTGCCGCTTCTCCGCCGCCCGGATCGGGCAGTACAACGAGTTCGTGTACGCCTTCTTCAAGTGCCTGTCCACCGAGCGCCTCCAGTACGCCGAGGGCTGGTACGACGAGCACGAACGGGCGGTGGACGCGGAGGACATCACCCTCGGCGACTGGGTGGTGCAGCGGCGTTGCCCGCACTTGAAGGCGGACCTGAGCCGGTTCGGCATCGTCGACGGCGACCAGCTCACCTGTCAGTTGCACGGCTGGCGGTTCGACCTGTCCAGCGGGCGTTGCCTGACAAGCGTCGGCCACAAGGTCCGCGCCCACCGGGTCGGCGAGGAGGCTCCCGCCACGGAGGTCACCCAGCCGACGAATTGAGACGCTGGCTACCGACCTAGGTCGGCGAGGATGCGTTGAGCGGCGTTGTGGCCGGCGGCACCGATGACGCTGCCGGCCGGGTGACAGCCGGCGCTGCCCGCGTACACCCCGTCCACGCCCGTGGCGTAGGGCATCCGGTCGGCGAACGAGACGGTGTTGTCGACGTGGTGGATGTGCCCGCCGGTGATGCCGAAGTGCGCCTCGATGCCGGGCGGCGGCAGGGGCACCGCGTCGGCGATCAGGTCGCCGGTGCCGGGGGCGTAACGCTCGCAGATCCCGACCAGCCGGTCGACGTAGCCGGGCAGCTCCGCGTCCCAGGTGGTGCCGGCCAACTCGTACGGCACGGACTGGACGAACAGCGCCGACGAGTGGTGCCCGGCCGGGTCGGCCAGCGACGGGTCGACTGTGGTGTGCAGGTACCACTCGATTGTCGGCTCCTGCGGCAACCGCCCGGCCCGCACGTCGGCCCACATGGCGCGCAGCGCCGCCATCGGTGATTCGCCCGTGCCACCGGCCAGCGTCGCCGAGCCGGGCAGCAGGTGAATGGTCGAGCCGAACGGGCTCGGCGCGTTCTCGGGCAGACAGGAGAAGCGGGGCAGGCCACGCAGCGCCAGGTTCAGCTTGAGGGTGCTGCCGGTGCGCCGGACCGCCGCCATCCGTCCGCTGAGCGTGGTCGGCAGCGCGCCGTCGGGCAGCAACTCCATCAGCCGGTACGGGTCGCAGGCGCCGAGCACCACCTCGGCGTCGACCTGGCGGCCGTCGGCGAGCACCACGCCCCTGGCGGCACCACCGTCGAGGGTGATTGCGGCTACCGGGGCACCGGTGACGATCCGGGCACCGGAGGCCCGGGCCGCGTCGGCGAAGATTCGCGACACGGTACCCATGCCGCCCTCGGCGATCATCCAGGTGCCGCCCGAACCGGGCAGCCGGCACATGTTGTGCACCAGGAAGTTGTGCCCGGTGCCGGGGTCGTCGGGGCCGGCGTTGAGCCCGGACAGGCCGTCGGTGACCGCGTACATGCTGACCAGCAGCTCGGAGCGGAAGTCGAAGCGGGCCAGGTAGTCGGCGACGGAGCCGCGTACCAGGTCGACGAAGACCTGGCGCAGCGCGGGACGGACGTAACGGTCGGCGGTCTCCTCGACGCTGAGCGGCTCGGCCAGCCAGGCCGGGGCGAGGTCTTCGCGCAACGCGGCCAGCTCGGCCTGCAACGCCTCGTCGGCGGCGGCGTCGGCGGGGGAGAAGAACTCGGCGAGCTGCGCCCGGGTGGCCGCCGTGTCGGTGCCGAAAAGCAGGTAGGGCGAGCCGACCCCACCGGGGGTGGGCAGGAAGTAGTGCGGGTCGCGGCGCAGCACCGGGATGCGGACGTCAAGTGCGGCCAGCAGCTCCGGCGGCATCAGCCCGAGCAGGTACGACCCGGTGGAGTGACGCAGCCCCGGCACCTTGGGGAACGGGTTCTCGGTGCGGGTCGCCCCGCCGATCACGTCGGCGGCCTCCAGCACCAGCACGTCCAACCCGGTCCGAGCCAGCAGGATCGCCGACACCAACCCGTTGTGCCCCGAGCCGACAACCACCACGTCAGCCCGCCCCGGTACCTCACCACCCACCATCCCCGCACCCTAACCCCTATCCGCCCCACACCGCCCGGTCCTGCCCCAGACCTCGTTGATCATGAGGTTAGCGGCGGTCTTGATCTCCTTTAGTGCCGCTAACCTCATGATCAACAGGGCTGGAGCGGCGGGTGCGCCAGGAGGAGAGGGCCAGGGTGGCGGAGTAGCCGGCCAGCACGATCACGTGGAACACGTAGAGCCAGAGCAGGATCGCCACGGCGGCACCCACCTCGTCCAGGCCGCCGAAGGGCACGCCCAGGTCGAGTGGCAGCGAGGCGAACAGGACGAAACCGTGCAGGAAGCCGGAAAGGTTAGCCGCGGTGAAGGAGCCCATCCCCAGTGTGGAGAGCCAGTCCGGCGAGGCCGAACCGACCACCCGGAACACCCACATCAGCACCGGCGTGAGGACCAGCCACACCGCCAGGAACGACAGCACCACCCCCAGCGCGCCCGCCCAACCGCCGCGCCGGACCAGCCCGGTGGTGGTCGGCAGGGCCAGCAGGATTGACAGCAGCAACGCCGGGGCCGGTGCCAACAGCGGCAGCAGCAGCAGCCGGCCCCGCCAGCCGATCAGGTGTTCGTCGGAGCGGGGCGCGGCGACCGAGACGAACGCCCGGCGCAGCCCCTCGCCGTACAGCGACGCCGGCAGCAACGCGGCCAGCGCCAGCCACGGCGTCAGGCCCACCCCGGCCTCGACCAGCGCGGCCACCGCCTGCGGCGCACCGATCGCGTCCGGCAGCGCCTCCACGGCGTACCCGGTGAGTCGCCGTACCTGGGACGCTCCCACCAGCAGCGAGGTGAGCCAGATCGCCAGCAGGGCCACCGGCACCACGGCGATCGCACCGTAGAACGTGATCGAGGCGGCGTGCAGCGACAGATCCCGGCCACGGACCGGGCGGAAAGCCCCTCGGGTTATCCGTCTCGTCCGCTCCCACGCACCGCCCATCGCGCTCCATTTCCCCGTCATTCCCGCCGGCAACCATCCCTGTCGCGCGGGCCGCACGGGCCGACCGGGCGATGCGGCGGGTTCTCCGTCGAGACGATCGACCGGCTGGTGCTGCGTGAGTCGGCCGGGGCGCCGACCGACCTGGCCCGGATGCACGACCGCTACCGAGGTGACACCCGGCAACGAACGTTCGATGGCGGTGCGCCGGCGGCTCGGCATGACCCACCGGGCCGGCGTACCGACTGGTACGGCGGCACCGAGGTGGAGCGTTCGTCCTGACCCAGCGACGGGCCTGGCAGCGATGCGTTGCTCAGGCCCGTCGCCGTTCGGTTCGGTCAGCCGAACGCGTGGTACAGCCGCCAGTTGGCCGCGAGGACGACCTTCTTCGACTGTCCCGTGTCGATCTTGGACGGGTGGTAGATGTGCATGTTGCCGTTCGACTCGTACCGGACCCACATGTCGGGCACCCCGTCGCGGTTGACATCAGGAATGCTGATGACGACGCCGATGGCCGCCTCGGTCCAGCCAGTGCCGTAGCGGACGTCACCGTCGCGGGAGTTGTTGGCCAGCTTCAGCGAGTCGAGGCTGACGCTGCCGGACACCGCACCGGGCCGACCGTGCCGGACGTACATGTTGCCGTTGTCCAGGTTGCGCCAGAGCAGGTCGGGCGTGCCGTCGATGTCGATGTCGATGATGTTGACGACGTCGCGGCGCGCCCAGGCGTCGTGGTTCATCAGGGTGGCCTCCGCAAAGGCGGCCCCGGTATATCCGGACAGCACCCAGAACTCCGCGCCGGAACGCAGCGCCAGGTCCGGCCGTTTGTCGCCGGTGATGTCGCCGAGCGCCTTGATCTGGGTCCAGGTCGACGGGTTTGGCGCGTTGGCCGGCAGCATGACGCGGAGCCGATGGTCCACGTTGAAGCTGCCGTACCCGTCACCGGGATAGAGCCAGAACCCGCCGTCGGGGGTACGGGCGAACAGGTCGGTGATGCCGTCACCCGGGTACGCGTCGGAGTGCTTGGATATCAGTGCGGCCTCGCCGGTGGTCGGGTTCCACCAGTGACCGGGCGGGTTCAGGGTGCCGGCGCTGTCGTAGGAGGAGTACAGCCAGCCGTACAACTCACCGTTGTTTGGCCCTGTTCCTTCGGGTTCGCGGTCGCCCGCGTACGTGCGCAACTTGCCTTCGTTGTCGACGAGGATCAGGTCGGGTATGCCGTCGCCGCCGGTGTCGCCGGGGCCGTCACCGGCGGCGCGCGGCGGCACGTAGATGGCGTAGTCCGTCCTGGCGCTGCGGTTGCCGACCGCGTCGTAGGCGTACACGAGCAGCGTGGTGGGGCCGGCGTGTCGCGGCTTCAGGTCCGGTACCACGGCTGCGCCGTTGACGGCCGGCACGTATTTGGTGTCCTGGCTCTCGAACGAGTAGCTGAACTGGGTGGCGCCGGTGGCGCTGAAACTGACGGCTCCCGTCTCGCCGAAGTGCACGGTCGCCCAGGTCGCGCCGTCCGGGGTGGCTTCCAGGAACACATCGCTCGTCACGGTCGGTGCGGGCGGCGCCGAGGCGTCGATGGTGAGCCGGCACGGTTCGCTGCCGGGTGGGAAGAATGACGACTTGGCACCCGTGTGGTCCTCGGACTGCACATCCCAGGAGTAGGTGGCCTGGTCCTCCAGGCTGGTGGACGGGATGATCAGCTGCGCGTCGCCGGCGTTGGTGGCGGTGACCAGGGTGCCCGACGGGACCGTCGAGCCGGTCTTCCAGAAGCGGAAGCGCAGCGCCTTCAGGTTGTCGTCCGGGTCGGTGGCCTTGGCGTACAGCGTCAGATTGGTCCTGGCGACCGTGCGACCGCCGCCGGGGCCGGGTACGCAGTCGCCGCCGGGTGTGGTCTTGCCGCCCGTCGGTTCCTTTGGCGGAGTGTTGTAGACGACCGTCAGCTCGGTGCTGCTGACCTTGAACCTGCGCCAGGTCAGCGTGTCGCCTTCACTTGTCGCCCGCATGCCGAGGGTCACGTTCGACCAGCCGCCGTCGGCGCCGTTCTGGGCGATCTTCTTCACGTCGAAGCTGACGTAGTCGTCGGCGCAACTGCTTCCGTAGCCGAAGGCGAACGACTTCTTCTGCTGCACCTCGACCCAGCTCGGCTGCTTCTTCCAGGTCGTGGCGGAGGAGATGGAGCCGGTGCGCCATACCTCCATCTGGCGCGCGGTGCAGTTCCAGGAATGGTTGTTGAACACCTTGAACGTGGCCGAGCTGACCGTCGCGCCCTTCATGCTGCTCTTGAAGCCCATTCGCCAGAAGGAGCGGGCGGTCAGCGGAGTCCGCTCCTCGTAACCGACCCGGGCGTCGGTGCTGCCGGAGTTGAAGTTGGTGCCGTTCCAGGTGTTGGTGCTGGGGTGCTGCTTGTAGACCGTCGCCCAGGCCAGCGTGGCGCTGCGCAGCGTCGGGTCGAGGAAGAGCGGAAACATCGCGTTCGTGTCGGTGAGTAGGCCGGTGGCGGCGACGTCGAGGTGCAGGCGTACGTTGCCGCTGCCGTCGCCGTCGAGGCTGATCGGCATCGCGGCGTGCCGGGCACCCGCCTCGACCCCGTTCAGCCCGGAGAGGTTCAGCACGTCGGTGGTGGTGGCGACGGCGGTGCGCAGGGTCGGCTGGGGCGAGGTCGGGTCCTGGCCGGCGGAGTCCCAGGCGAACGGGGTGGGCATCGAGCCGATCTCGACCTGGCCTGCGGCGTCGAGGATCCGCACACCGCCGGTCTCCTGGTCGTGGCGGAAGATCGCCGTCGGGGATTGCAGGCCGTACGTGAGGGAGCGGACCGCCTCGACGGTGGCGCTGTTCCGGTTCTTGACGATCAGCAGCTGCCCGAATCCGCCCTCGTCGCGAGCCACCACAAGCAGATCGACACCGGTCCGGACCTCGGGATAGAGCAGGCGCGGGCCGTCGAGTACCGGCTCCGGCAGCGGGCCGGGCCACAGGTAGGTGACGGTGTGACCGTCGATCTCAACCTCGGCGAGGGGTGTGTCCACTTCGGTGCGGGCGACCAGGCGCATCGACTGGGCGGAAGGACTCGTGGACGGCGTTGCGCCGGGCCGCGCCGGGCCGCCGGAGAACCGTACCGGGGTGGGTGGGTTGACCGGGCGGATGCCGAGGCCGTCCGATGCGTCGGCGTCGTGGGTCAGGGTGAGGTCGGTCGGCGCCCACTGTCCGGTGGCGTTCCTGGCCCGCTGGGGGATGGCGTGGGTGGTGGTGCGCCACTGCCCGGCCGGCAGCGCCCAGGTGAGCGACGTGGCCGTGGTCGCGGTCTCGACGAGGACTTCCGTGCCCGTACGGAGCGCCTCGGCCATCGCGGTCGCCTCGTCGCGCGGTGGCTTCGACGCCGGGGCGGCGTCGGTGACGGCCTCCGGCCGACTGTCGCCGCCGTCGATTCCCGGCCACCACGGCAGGGACGCCGCGATGACGGCGACCAGCAGGAGGCCCATGGTGCAGATCAGCCGGGTGCGCGTACGCATGAACGGGCTGAGCAGGCGAGGCGCTGTCACGGCGGTCTACTCCCGTGGGCCGGGCGGACAGGAAGGACGCGAAACCAGCCCCGTCAGCCGGGCCGAGGGGCAGAAACGCGGGCACACGATCGCACGTCACCAGGGCATCTCGTCTATCCCGTCAACGTTACCGATTCGTGATGTTCACTTTCTGATCATTGACCGGTACGCCAGAATTCGATCTTGTGTGGGTGGGTTTGCCGACGCCGCATGTCGGACATAGCCGAATTAGCTTCTTGGCTCAGTTCTTTCCGGTGCGCGATCCTACGTGGCAATAGCGGCGTGACGTGGATCACATCCATATATGGAAGATCACTCTATGTGACCTTGAGCTCGGACCTGCCCTGACGGAGAGTGCTCACGCACGTGCCGATCCGGCGCGTGTCCTCGCGGTTCTTCCGCGTTTTCCATTTCGTCTTCGCGCCTGGGTGGGAGTCGACGCGCATGCCTGGTACCGGTTTGCTGGCCCGGCGGCGGGGGCGTCCCGCCCGTACGGCGTTCATCCTGGCGCTGTCCATGACCATGACGGTGACGGCCCTGCCCGCCCCGGCCTTCGCGGTGCCGGGTCCGGGCATGAGCCGCGGCGCGATCGAACTTCCGGAGATCCCGGAGGTGGAGCAGATCGCGCCCGACGAGCAGGCCGTGACAGACCTGCTTACCGACGAGCCGGAGCCGCTCGACCCGTACGAGCCGTCCGCCGTGGACGCCTGGGACGAGGGCAGCGGAACGGTGGACCTGACCGGTGTCGCCGCCGGTGAGGCGTTGCCGGTCGACGACCTGCCGGTCGCCCTCGGCGTACCGGACGGCGGTGACCCTGCCGCCCTCGCCGGCACCTGGGCGGTGGACCTGGCTGCCCCCGAGGCGTCGCACGACGTCGGTGTCGCCGGCCTGATCATGAAGATCACTCCGCCGGCCACCGCGGACCCCACGGCCGAGGTCGCTCTCAGCGTCGACTACACGCCCTTCGCCGACTTCTACGGCCCCCAGGCCGCCGACCGGTTCGGCGTCGTCCTGCTGCCGGACTGCGTCTTCGACGACCCGGACGGTGGCGACTGCGCTGACGGCGGAGCGGGCATCCAGTCCACCGAGCCGGCCGGTGTCACCGGACAGGCCGTCTCCAGCGAGGTGGAAATCCTCCCGGTCGCCGGGGCGTCCGCCCGCAGCGCCGCGATCGCGGGCGTCGACGAGGGGGCCGGCGACCGCCGGATCGTCACCGGCAGCGTGCCGGTCGGGTCGCTGGTCGGGACCGACGGCGCGGTCGCCGGCCGATCCGCGTTCGGGGCCCAGTCCAGCGCGACGGACGCCAACGTCGTCGGCGTACTCGACACCGGCGGGTCGGCTTCCGGCGACTTCACCGCCACCCCGCTGCTGTTCTCCGGATCCTGGGCGGCGGGTTCCTCCTCGGGTGCGTTCACCTACTCGTACCAGGTGCAGGTGCCCGAGACGGCCGGCGGCCTGATGCCGAAGGTGGCCCTGTCGTACTCGTCGCAGTCGGTGGACGGGCGCACCTCGGCCACCAACAACCAGGCTTCCTGGATCGGCGACGGCTGGGACTACGCGGCCGGCGCGATCACCCGCACCTACGTCAACTGTCGGCAGGACTCCAAGAAGCCCGGCGCGAACAACAGCGACCACCGGACCGCGGACCTCTGCTGGGGGTCGAAGAACGCCACCCTCTCCCTCGGCGGGATGACCACCGAGCTGGTGCGGGACGACAGCACCGGGACCTGGACCACCGCCAACGGTGACGGGTCCAAGGTGCAACTGCTCAAGGACACCAGCCTGGACAACGGTGACGCCGACGGTGAGTACTGGGTCGTCACCACCAGGGACGGCACCCGGTACCACTTCGGCCGGCACCGCCTGCCCGGCTGGACCGCCGGTCAGCCGGTCACCAACTCGGTGCTTACCGCTCCGGTCTACGGCAACCACTCCGGTGAGGACTGCTACCAGGCCGGCGACTGGGCCGACTCGGCCTGCACCCAGGCGTGGCGGTGGTCGTTGGACTACGTCGAGGACATCCACGGCAACGCGATGAGCCTGTGGTGGGCCAAGGAGGAGAACCGCTACGCGCGGAACTTCAACTTCAAGTCCCCGGTGAAGTACGACCGTGGCGGCTACCTGACCCGGATCGACTACGGGCAGCGCAGCAACAACGTCTACGGCACCGCACCGCTGGCCCGGGTCAACTTCGACGTGGCGGAGCGGTGCTTCGCCGAGGGCTCCCAGACCTGCTCCGAGTCGAACTTCAACAGCCAGATCCCGCACGACTACCGCATCTGGTACGACACCCCGGCCGACCTGAACTGCATCTCGGGCCGGAAGTGCTGGAACGCCTCACCGTCGTTCTTCACCCGCAAGCGCCTCGACAAAATCACCACCTGGGCGCAGCGGCGCAGCGGCTCCACCGCGTTGCAGAAGGTGGACGAGTACCAGCTCACCCAGTCCTTCCCGACCCTGCTGACCGGCCCCAACACCGCGCTGTGGCTGGAGTCGATCCAGCGGACCGGGTACGGCGTCGACGGCGACAAGGTCGCGCTCAACCCGGTGCGGTTCGCCCACAACCCGGAGGACATGCCCAACCGGGTACGCAACGACAACCGCCCCAGCTTCTCCCGGCTGCGCATCGCGCGGGTGATCAACGAGTACGGCGGCGAGACGGTCGTCACCTACAAGCAACCCACCGGCTCCTGCGCCACCGGCTCCGGCCTGCCCGGCAAGGACGACACCGCCGCGCTGAAGGGCAACACCCGGCTCTGCTTCCCCAACTTCTGGCACCCGGACCCGGCCAAGGACGACGTCATCGACTGGTTCCACAAGTACGTGGTGGAGTCCGTCGAGGAACTACCGGCCATCGACGGCGCCGCCTCCTCCACCCTCACCACGTACGCGTACGACAACGCCGGCTGGCGGCTCGCCGAGGCGGAATTCAGCAAGAAGTCCCGCCGCACCTACTCCCAGTTCGCCGGCTTCGAGCAGGTCACCGTCCTCACCGGGCCACCCACCGCCGAACTGGGCAGCGAGCAGACCAAGTCGGTCACCCGCTACTTCCGGGGCATGGGCGACAGCGTGTCCGTCAAGGACAACGTGGGCACCGGCGAGGAGATCGCCAAGGACCGGGAGCCGTTCGCCGGCCGGGTCGCCGAGGAGCTGACGTACGCCAAGGCCAGCGACCCGGACGCCAACTGGCTCACCCGCAGCGTCACCTATCCCACCGCGACCGAACTCGCCTCCCGCGACCGGGACGACGGCCTCGACCCGTTGAAGGCCTGGCGGGTCACCGACACGCGGCAGAAGGCGGTGTCCCGGTCCTCCGGCACCGGCGACGACACCCGCACGCTGCGCACGGTCGAGACGAAGACCACCTACGAGAGCACCCACGGCCTGCCGGAGCGGATCGAGTCACTCGGTGACACCGGCAAGTCCGGTGACGAGTCCTGCACCCTCGTGGAATACGTGCACAGCACGACCAAACACATCATTGGCCTCACCAGGCAGATCCGCAGCAGCCCGACGACCTGTGCCGCCGCCGACTTCGACGACCTGACGACGCTCTCCTCCGCCGGCCGGGTCGGCTACGACGGCGCTGCCTACGGTGCCGCCCTGCCGAGCAACACCCGAGGTCTGGCCACCCAGACCTGGTCGCTGAAGGCGGACGGCTCCGGCTTCCAGAACGACGGCACCACCACCTTCGACGCCATCGGCCGGGTGCTGACCCGCACCGACCCGGACAACAAGGTCTCCCGGATCACCTACACCCCGGCCACCGGGCAGGCGTACGCGGTAAGCGAGGAGAATTCCCTCGGGCACAGGCAGACCCGGGAACTGGATCCGGGTCGTGCCGTCACCCTCAAGACCACCGACCCGAACAACCAGGTCAGCCACGCCGAATACGACGCGCTCGGCCGTCTCGTCAAGGCGTGGGGCGCGGGGCGTACCCCGTCACCGGCCCTGGTGCCCGACTTCCGCGCCGAGTACGCCCTCCCGGCGATCGTGCCCGACCCGGAAAACCCCGGCGAGAGCATCCGGAAGCCGCCGTACGTCACCACCTTCGCCCGGGGCCACGAGGACCGAATCCAGACCTCGGTCACCATCTACGACGGGCTCGGCCGGGAACGGCAGTCCCAGGTGGAGGCGACCGGCGGCGGCCGGCTCATCACCGACACCCTCTACAACTCGGCCGGCGAGGTCTGGCAGACAAACAACGCCTACTTCGCCGAGGGCTCACCGATCGGCCGGCTCTTCACGCCCGAGTCGGACACGGTGGTGCCCAACGCCACCCGCTACACCTACGACGGGCTCGGCCGGGTGGTCGAGGAACTGCCGCTGCTCAACGGCACGGAGTACCCGAGCCGCGCCACCCGGTACAGCTACGGTCTCGACCACTCCACCGTCATCAACCCGGCGGGCGCGGCCTCGTACCGGCTCTTCACCGACGGCCTCGGCCGCACCACGCGGGTCGACACCTTCCGCGACGCGGCCCGTACCGACTTCACCTCGATGCGCTACGAGTACGACGCGCGCGGACAGCTCGCCGAGGCCACCCACTCGGCGAACCCGACCCCGTGGACCTGGACGTACGACCAGCGGGGCCGGCTGACCCGGACCACCGACCCGGACACCGGCGCCACCACCATGACGTACGACCACCGGGACCGGCCGCTGACCACCACCAACGCCCGTGGCATCACGGTCTGGAACGGGTACGACGAGCTGTCCCGTCCCACCCAGCAGCGGCTCGGTGGCAGCGGCGGTGAACTGCTGGCCGAGTACACCTACGACACGGTGGCCGGCGGTAAGGGCCTGCCGGCGACGTCGACCCGGTACACCGACGGCCTGCCGTACACCCAGTCGGTCGGCGGCTACACCGAGGACTACCAGCCGACCTCGACCACGCTGACGCTCCCCGAGTCGATCGCCACCACCTGGGGTCTCAACCGGGAATACCGCTACGACTACACGTACACCGACACCGGTCTGACCGAGTCGGCGACGCTGCCGGCGGTCGGCGCGCTGCCCAGCGAGAAGCTGCTGGTCCGGTACACCAAGGACGGCCTGCCCCTGTCGGTGTCCGGCAAGGACTGGTACGGCTCCGAGACGGTCTACTCGCCGTACGGGCAGGTGTTGCGCTCGACGCTGGGCGCACACCCGTACCGGGTGTGGACCATGGCCTCGTACGACGACGCCAGCGGCGCCCTCACCCGGCAGCAGGTGTTCCGCGAGGTCAAGGGCAACCACCTGGTCTCGAACCGGGGTTACTGGTACGACGCCGCCGGCAATGTGACCGCGATCCGTGAGTATGCGGCCGGCATCGCGGAGCGGCAGTGCTTCACCTACGACCCGCTCGGCCAGCTCCGCAACGCCTGGACGTCACAGGACCAGGCGTCGTGCAGCGCCGGTCCGGGCACCGCGGCGGCCCCGAACGCGGCGGCGGGGGTCGACGGCACCGGCTACTGGCAGGAGTACGAGTACGACCTGCTCGGCAACCGCACCAAGCTGGTCGAGCGGGACCTGACCGGCCGCACCTCCACCGGCCCGATCGAGACCACCTACGGGTACGGCTACGGCACCGAGGAGGGCGACCAGCCGCGCACCCTCGACGCCGTCACCAAGACCTACACCACGCCGCAGGGCGCGGCCATCGTCTCCGAGGCGAAGCGGCTGTACGAGCTGACCGGCGAGACGAAGTCGGTCACCTCCACCCGCAACGGCGACCAGCAGGAGCTGTCCTGGACGTACGACGGCCAGGTCGAGCGGATCACCGGCTCCGGCACCAAGGGCCGCACCGCGTACATGGGCCTGGCGAGCAAGTGTCTGGACCTGAGTTCCAGCCTGGCCGAGCCGAACCGTCCCATCCAGCTGTACACGTGCAACGCGACAATCGCGCAGAAGTGGGCCTTCGTCCCGGCACCGGAGCAGACCGACGCCAACCTGGGCACCCTGTCGATATTCGACTCCTGGTGCGCCCAGCCGGCCGGCACCACCGCCGGGTCGGCGTTGCGCCTGCAGCGGTGTGACGGCACGGCGGCCCAGCAGCTGGAGCGACTGTCGACGGGGCAACTCAAGCATCCGGCCTCCGGCCTGTGTATGGCGGTGAAGGACGCAGCCATCGCCGACTCCACGCCGATCGTGCTCGCGGCCTGCGCCGGTGGTGCTCCCGAGCAGTTGTGGGAGGCGCAGGACGAGACGCGGCACATCTACGGGCCGGGCGGCACCCGCCTGCTGAAGATCCAGGGTCAGCAGGCAACCCTCGACCTCGGCGAGGCCCAGGTCTCGGTGCAGAGCGGCGGGATGCTGCTCAACACCCAGCGCAGCTACGCCACGCCGGGCGGAATGGTGACGCGGTACGCCTACGGCACCAGCACCGGATCCAACCTGGTGGCCGTCGCCGGTGACCACCAGGGCAGCCCGTCCGCCGAGGTGGTCCTCGGCGACGGGATGCAGGCCCGGATCCGTAAGCAGGATCCGTTCGGCAACCAGCGGATCGCCAACACGCCGGCCAACCTCCAGACCAACCGGGGCTTCCTCGGTGCGGTCCGCGACGACGCCTCCGGCTTCGTACCGTTGGGTGCCCGGCTGTACGACCCGGAGGTGGGTCGGTTCCTCTCCGCGGACCCGGTGCTGGACCTGACCGACCCGGTGCAGAACAACGGCTTCACGTACGCCCACAACAACCCGGTCACCCACTCCGACCCGTCGGGTCTGTCGGTGGCGTTGACCGCGTCGGAGACGGCGGCGGCACTGGCCGGTGCAGGCTTGTCGTCGGCGATGATCGCTCAGGCGCAGGCAAACATGGGCCGCTCGCTGATCTCGGTCATCCTCGACTCCGCGTGGTACATCCTCAAGGAGTTCATCGGCATCAACGACGCCCTGAACTGCTTCGGCGGTGACATGTGGGCGTGCGGCAGCCTCATCCTCAACGCGATCCCCTGGACCAAGGTCGCCAAGATCCCGGCGGTGATCCGGGCGGTCAACCGGACGATCAACGCGATCCAGGCATGGCAGGCCGCGAAACGGGCCGCCGAGGCGGTGCTGGCCGCGGCACGAGCTGCCGAGGCCGCCGCCTTGCAGGCGAAGAAGCTCGCCATCGAACGGGCCAAGAAGGCCGCCCAGGCAGCGAAGAAGAAGGCCGCCGACAAGGTCAACTCGACAAGCAACAAGGCGACCCAGTCGGCCAAGAAGACGGGTAACGGTCCGCAGAAGGAAGCCCAGGCCAAGTCCAACCCGAAGGGCTCGTCGGCAGCCTCCGGCGGCGCCGGCGGCAAGGGCGGCGGCGGTGGCGGCAAGGGCGACTCGAAGCCAGGCGGCTCCTCAGGCGCCTCCAACCGCAGCAACGGCGGCTCCAGCGGCAACGATGGCGGTTCGTCCGACGGCGACTGCAATAGCTTTGTCCCCGGCACTAAGGTGCTCATGGCCGACGGCTCGACCAAGCCGATCGAGGACGTTGAACCAGGCGACGAGGTCGTGGTCACCGATCCCGAGACCGATCGCACCGAAGTCGACTCGGTCGCCGCGACGATCGCTGGTGATGGCCCTAAACATCTGGTCAAGGTCACCGTCGACACCGACGGAGACGAGGGCTCGGAAGTTGCCGAGGTAACCGCTACCGAGGGCCATCCCTTCTGGGTGTCTGAACTCGGCGAGTGGATGAAGGCCACCGATCTTCAGCCTGGCCAGTGGCTGCGAACCAGTACGGGAACTCTGGTGCAGATCATTGGGATCGATCGTTGGACGGCACCTAAGGCAAAGGTTCACAATCTCTCGATCGGTAATATTCATACCTACTTCGTAGTCGCTGCGGACACGTCTATCCTGGTGCACAACACCAGTGTGGGAGCCTGTCCGGTCGATCCTGGTGTTGACCATGGAAAGATTGGTGCAATGGCGACGGAGAGTCGGCTTCATCAGGAGGGCTACACGGATATTGCGAGCGAGGTTCGCTTCGTTGACAGCGAAGGTGACGTATTTATCGCAGACTTCGTTGCGCGGAACCCGGCCGGCAACTTGGTGGCGATCGAGGTTAAGGTTAATGGTTCGCCAATTAGCCCCAACCAGGCCAAGGGTTATCCGGAGCTCACCTCTGTTGGTGCTCGACTGCAGTCGAGCAAGCTGAGAGGTGCAGGTCTACAGAAGGGCGCGATGGTGAGACTTCCGAAGTTGGAAATAGACCACTGGGTTTGTCCAATCTGTGCACCGTCATAAGGGGGCGAAGTGGGTTCCAAGTGTTCAATTATCTCCTTCGCGCTAGACCTACCCAGAAGGAGTGGGTTCGACAGCGCTTGGTCGCCTGACCTGGCTGCATCGCGCATTCTCGCCGAAAGGCTAACTGGGTGTTCGGTCGAAAGGGCTCACGCTGACACCTGCACCCTGGATGCTGCGTTGTGGCCCAACCCCGGGACCGTAGCTGCCGGATCTGCTGGTAGCCTCGATCTAGTGACGTGGAGTGGTCTGAGCGAAACTCATCCGAGCACCCTCACGCCTTTGGTGCATAGCGTAGATGTGAACCGATCTGCGTATCTTGTGCTCATGGACAGCACGGTTGATTGGGCTGCCTTCGCATGTTGGAGCGGCGGCGCTTTGCTCCGTAGCGTCAGTATCTCATTTGATGATGGAGTAATCGAGGCCGTGGGTGAACCCTTGGCATTCGAACACGATTTTTGGGGCGGCCCTCGTCGGCGTGTGCCCCAGGACTATCCTTTTCCCTTTGCCATATCGGCAATCGGAAACGCGGCACTGCGTGAATTTTTCGGATTTGTTCTTGAGGGTAAGTGGGATCCCCAGGCACCTGACCCTGAGGAGATACCAATACATCGTTTCCGGTTGCCGGGGGCAACTAAGGTCGAGGCTAGTATGCGCATGCGAGCTGAGGCAATGCTACGTCGACGTCAGTAGCGCGGCGAACTGATGTTCCGAGATGTCGGGCGTCGTGAAACGACCGTCCCGGCCTCGTCAAAGCAAGGATCACGATCGGCTGCGGGTGCAGTGGCCGGGGTGGTTACTGGGGTGGCGGCAGCGGTAAGGGCCGTCGAGTGGGGTGTCGCACCAGACTCGGGTACGCCGGCTTTGGTGGTCTTCTTCGCTGAGCGTGGTTTCGCCGAAGTCGATGACCGTCAGGTGGCCGAGGGAGTCGCGGAGGGCCACGGCGAGTGCGGTCGCCTCGTCGAGGCTGGTCAGGGCAGGCGGCAGGGGTGGGGTGCCCGGTCGTTGCGGCAGCGCGGGCCGTCGGGCCATTGTTCTGCGGCGTGCACGCTTATCGCCCGGAGCGCGAATGTGACATCTTCGGCGGTGATGTAGGGAGGCAGTGGGATCTCGCCGAGGGCTTCGTCGATCGAATCCATGGTCCTCCCTTGTGGAATGGTTGCGGGGCCGGAGCGGACGCCGGGATGAGGTTCGTGGGAGGCGTCCGCTCCGGCCGTGACCTGCCAGGGGGATTGGCTGGTCATCCACGATGGTGATTTCACTACTGGCCTGGCGCAATGTTCTGCGGAAGAATGCGAATCAAGGGATGAGGTGCCTTACGCGACAACAGCAGAGGAGCTGACGTGGACGACCCGGGAAGCACCGTCCCGCGTAGGCAACTCGGCAGGTATTTGAGAGAACTTCGCGAAAACGCACACGTAACTGTGGTGGCGGCCGCGAAGGAACTGGAATGGTCGACGCCGCGAATCTGGCGGTACGAAACCGGCCAGGTCCCCATGCACCCGAACGACGTGGAAGCCATGTGTCGGGTGTACGGCGCGACCCCCGAGACCATCCAGACCATGCGGTCGCTGGCCCGGGAGACCAAGGCGCACGGCTGGTGGCACAGCTACGGCGAGGCGATCGAGGACTGGTTCAAGCTGTACGTCGGCCTCGAAGCCGCCGCCACCAAGATCCGAAAGTACGAGGCCGACCTGGTACCCGGCCTGTTGCAGACGGTCGAGTACATGACTGAGGTCATCGCGACGAACCATCCGGCTCTGTCCCAGGCGGAGCAGCAGGTCAAGGTAGATGTTCGATTGCGCAGACAACGTCTGCTGGCTCGGGCGGTGCCCCGCGCGCCCTACTACGACGTGATTCTCAGCGAGGCGGTGCTACGTCGGCCGCTGCGTGACCGGGCGGCGATGGCCCGGCAACTCGACGCGCTGGTGGTGGCGGGCCGACAGCACAACATCAAGATCCGGGTGCTTCCGTTGGCCGCCGGCTGTTCCGCTCGGCCGACACGGGCACCTTCACCATGCTCGATTTCCCCACCGACGTGCGGGAACCGGAGCCGACCACGATCTACATGGACGGTCCGTGCGGCGCGGTCTACCTTGACAAGCCGCACGAGAACCGGACCTACGAGGAAGTTTGGCGTTCGCTCGGCGAGCGGGCGCTCGACGTCGATGACTCCCGTGAGCTGATCACGGCGATCGCGAAGGAGATGACCCATGAGACGTGACGGAGTGTGGCGCACGTCGTCCCGGTCCGGCAGCGGTGAATGCGTCGAGGTGGCGGGTTTTGTCGACGCGGTAGGCGTACGCGACAGCAAGGACCGGCAGGGCGCGGAGCTGAGCTTCGCCGCGAAGAGCTGGACCCGGTTCGTCGCCGCCACGCGCACGGGCCGCTTCGTCCCCCGCGCCTGAACCTGGCGCGACCGCAAGCTGTGGGTGCGTTTCTTGCTGTCCCGACGACAAGAAACGTACCCACAGTCGGCGGCTTGGTCGACATCGTTCGCCCCGGCTGCGTCGGACAGGTTGTGCGATGGCGTGCGGTGCGGGCTGTGCTGGCTAGGCTGAGTTGAGCAAGATGTTCCGCTGAGGGGGTGAGCCCGGATGGCCCAGGCTGCGTACGCGCCCGAGCCCGCGCCGGACACTGGTGCCGACGACCGGCCCACCGGGCCGTCGTTCGACGTGCTGCGGTGGCACGACGAGCCGTGGACCGCCCAGCTCGCCCTCGACCTGTTGCCGGAGACCAACGGCCCCAAGGTTGAGGTCCTGAGCGGAAGCGTGATCGTGACACCCCACGCCGGAATTGACCACCAGTCGGTCGAACGTGAACTGCCTTATCTGCTGCACCGGGCTGCCCGCCGGGCCGGGCTCTGGGTCTATCCCGAGATCAACGTCGTTTCCGGTAAAGACCTCTTCATTCCGGACATCGCGGTACTGACCACGTCGGGTGGAGGGCGCTCAGCCGTCGACATCGCGACGGCAGTGCTGCTGGGTGAGATCGTGTCTCCGGGTAACCGTCGCAAGGATGTCATCGATCGACCGCGTGAGTACGCGGCCGCTGGCGTGCCGTTCTTCCTGCGGGTGGACCTGCGTAACCGGGTGCCCACCATCGCCCTGCTCGAACTGGTCGAGGGGGAGTACCGGCCGCTGGCGGCAGCCGCCGCCGGCACCACGTTCGTGATGAATCGGCCCTTCGACTTCTCCGTCGACCCGGCAGACCTGCTCGACGACGAGGCACCGCAGGATGCTGACTCGACGGAAGGCCCGGTCTCACCGGAGGCGGACCGGGAAGGGAAATAGCTTCCCACCCTTCCGGGAGGCCCTTCCGCTACCTCAGGCGCAACAAGGTGCCCTTCCGGGCACCGGAGGGCGGTGGGGAAGAATGGGCGGCGTGACGTCCCCCCGTGATCTTGTGCTGCTGGGCTGTACCGGGTCGATCGGTACCCAGGCCATCGACATCGTGCGGCGCAACCCGGCGCGGTTCCGGGTGGTGGCGCTGGGTGCCGGCGGCGGCAACATCGGGCTGCTCGCCGCCCAGGCGCTCGAACTCGGCGTCGATGTGGTCGGGGTGGCGAAGGCGTCCGCCGCGCAGGACCTTCAGCTGGCGTTCTACGCCGAGGCGAGCCGGCGGGGCTGGGCCAGCGGGGAGTTCAGGCTGCCCAAGATCGTGGCCGGGCCGGAGGCGATGACCGAGCTGGCGCAGTGGCCGTGCGACGTCGTACTCAACGGGGTGGTGGGGTCGCTCGGGCTGGCGCCGACCCTGGCGGCGCTGCGCGCCGGGCGTACGCTCGCGCTTGCCAACAAGGAGTCGCTGGTGGCCGGCGGCTCGCTGGTCAAGGGCGCGGTGACGCGGCCGGAGCAGATCGTCCCGGTGGACTCGGAGCACTCGGCGCTGGCGCAGTGCCTGCGCGGCGGCACCCGGGGTGAGGTACGACGGCTGGTGGTGACCGCCAGCGGTGGGCCGTTCCGGGGGCGGCGGCGCGACGAGTTGACGGCGGTCACGCCGGAGCATGCGCTCGCTCACCCGACCTGGAACATGGGACCGGTCGTCACGATCAACTCGGCGACCATGGTCAACAAGGCGCTTGAGGTGATCGAGGCGCACGAGTTGTTCGACGTGCCGTACGCCGACATCACCGTGATGGTGCACCCACAGTCGGTGATCCATTCGATGGTCGAGTTCGTCGACGGATCGACGTTGGCGCAGGCCAGCCCGCCGGACATGCGGCTGCCGATCGCCCTGGGCCTCGGCTGGCCGGATCGGGTGCCCGAGGCCGCTGCCGCCGTCGACTGGACCACGGCGCACACCTGGGAGTTCGCACCGCTGGACGACGAGGCGTTCCCGGCGGTGGCGTTGGCCAAGGCGGCCGGGGAGGCCGGTCGATGCCGGCCGGCCATCTACAACGCGGCGAACGAGGAGTGCGTGGCGGCGTTCGTCGCCGGGCGGCTGCCGTTCCTCGGCATCGTCGACACGTTGCAGCGCGTGTTGGAGGAAGCTCCCGATTTCGGTGAACCGGGTACCGTCGAGGACGTACTCGAAGCCGAGTCGTGGGCGCGCGCACACGCGCAGGAGATCATCGCTGCTGCGGTGGAAGGAGCTTGATGTCGTTCGCGTTCGGGGTGGTGCTGTTCGCCCTCGGCATTCTCATCTCGGTGAGCCTGCACGAGGCCGGGCACATGCTTACCGCCAAGGCCTTCGGCATGAAGGTCACCCGCTACTTCGTCGGCTTCGGCCCCACCCTCTGGTCGTTCAAGCGCGGCGAGACCGAGTACGGGATCAAGGGCATCCCGCTCGGCGGCTTCTGCAAGATCGTCGGCATGACGCCGCAGGACGACGACGTCGAGCCCGGTGACGAGAAGCGCGCCATGTGGCGCTACCCGGTGTGGAAGCGCACCATCGTGATGTCCGCCGGGTCGGTCACCCACTTCGGGTTGGCGATCTTCGCCGCCTGGCTGGCCGCGATGACCTTCGGCCTGCCCAACCCGGACCGCGTGACCACCGAGGCACAGGTCCGCGCCGAGCCTGCGGTGATCGCCCTCCAGGACTGCGTCCTGCCGGACACCACCTACCGCGAGTGCACCGCGAGCGACGCGGCCAGCCCGGCCGCCGCGGCCGGGCTGCGGGACGGCGACCGAATCACCTCGTTCAACGGCACCCCGATCAACAACTACGGTGACCTGCTCACCGCCCTGCGGACCGCCAGCCCGGGTGCCACCGCCGCCATCGGCTACGAGCGTGACGGCCAGGCCGGCAACGTCGAGACCGTGCTGGGCACCACCAAGCGTCCCCCGATCGACAACCCCGACGGGCCGGTCACCGACGTGCCCGCGCTCGGCATCGGGCTGATCATCAGCACCCCCGGCCTGGTCAGCTACGGCCCGGTGGAGGCGGTCGGCGCGACAAGCACCTTCATCGGCGACATGGCGGTGGCCACCGCGCAGGCGTTGCAGCGGCTGCCGGAGAAGATCCCCGCGCTGTGGACCGCCATCACCGGCGGCGAGCGGGACATCGACACCCCGATCAGCGTGGTCGGCGCCAGCGTCCTCGGTGGCGAGGCGGTCGCCAACAACGCCTGGGAAATCTTCGTCATGCTGTTCATCTCGCTGAACTTCTTCATCGGGGTGTTCAACCTGCTGCCGCTGCTGCCGCTGGACGGCGGCCACATCGCCATCGCCTGGTTCGAACGAGCCCGTTCCTGGCTGTACGCGCGGCTGCGCAAGCCCGACCCGGGCCGGGTGGACTACTTCAAGCTGATGCCCTTCACGTACGTGGTGATCCTGATCGGTGGGGTGTTCACCCTGCTCACCATCACCGCGGACGTGGTCAACCCGATCACCCTCTTCCCAAAGTGAGTGCCTGAAGTGACCGCTGTCAGTCTCGGTATGCCGCCCGTACCGCCGCCGCCGCTCGCGCCCCGCCGGGCCAGCCGCCAGATCATGGTCGGGTCCGTGCCGGTCGGTGGCGGGGCGCCGGTGTCGGTCCAGTCGATGACCACCACGTTGACCGCTGACGTCAACGCCACGTTGCAGCAGATCGCGGAGCTGACGGCGTCCGGGTGTCAGATCGTCCGGGTCGCGGTGCCCAGCCAGGACGACGTGGAGGCGCTGCCGGCCATCGCGCGCAAGTCGCAGATTCCGGTGATCGCGGACATCCATTTCCAGCCGAAGTACGTCTTCGCCGCGATCGACGCCGGGTGCGCGGCGGTCCGGGTCAACCCGGGCAACATCCGGCAGTTCGACGACAAGGTCAAGGAGATCGCAGCAGCGGCCTCCGCCGCCGGTACGCCGATCCGGATCGGGGTCAACGCGGGCTCGCTGGACAAGCGGCTGCTGGCCAAGTACGGCAGGGCCACGGCGGAGGCGCTTGTCGAGTCGGCGCTGTGGGAGTGCTCGCTGTTCGAGGAGCACGGCTTCCGGGACATCAAGATCTCGGTGAAGCACAACGACCCGGTGGTGATGATCCGGGCGTACCGGCAGCTCGCCGAGCAGTGCGACTACCCGCTGCACCTGGGAGTGACCGAGGCCGGGCCGGCGTTCCAGGGCACCATCAAGTCGGCTGTCGCCTTCGGGGCGCTGCTGGCCGAGGGGATCGGCGACACCATCCGGGTGTCGCTGTCCGCGCCGCCGGTCGAGGAGATCAAGGTCGGCAACCAGATCCTGGAGTCACTCGGGCTGCGTGAGCGCGGCCTGGAGATCGTCTCCTGCCCGTCCTGTGGGCGGGCCCAGGTGGACGTCTACAAGCTGGCCGAGGAGGTCACCGCCGGCCTGGAAGGGCTGCCGGTGCCGCTGCGGGTCGCCGTGATGGGCTGCGTGGTAAACGGTCCCGGTGAGGCCCGCGAGGCCGACCTGGGGGTGGCCTCCGGCAACGGCAAGGGGCAGATCTTCGTCAAGGGTCAGGTCATCAAGACCGTGCCCGAGGGGCAGATCGTGGAGACCCTCATCGAGGAGGCGCTGCGGCTGGCCGACGAGATGGGCGCCGAGCTGCCCGAGGAACTACGCGACCTGGTTCCCGGCGCCACCGTCACCGTGCACTGACGACGCGACCAGCACGAGGGCGGCCACCCCACCGGGTGGCCGCCCTCGGCGCGTACCGGGGTCACTCGGATTCGGCGAGGATCGCGTACAACTTGCGGCGGGTCTCGTCGAGCACCTGGGCGGCGCGTTCCCGCTGGTCGTCGGTGCCCGTCATCATCACCTGGCGCAGCGCGTGCATCGCCTGCATGCCGGCGTTACGAATGTCGTGCCAGCTGTTGATGGTGTCCTCGGCGACCTCCGCCCAGGGCGGCGTCTGGGCCGCCTCGTCGGCCTCGGCCCGGCCCTGCTCGGTGAGGGTGAACCGCTTGCGGCCACCGCCGGACTCCTCGGTGGCGACGACGACGCCCTCGTCCTCCAGCAACTGGAGGGTCGGGTAGATCGAACCGGGGCTGGGCCGCCAGCTCCCGCCGGTGCGGGAGTCGATCTCCTGGATCATCTCGTAGCCGTGCATCGGCCGCTCGGTGAGCAGGGCCAGCACCGCGTTGCGGACGTTCGGCCGGCGCCCCCGGCCCCGTCCACGACCGCCTCGGCCGTGCCCGAACCCGTGCCCGCCGGGCGAAAACGGCGGCCCCGGCGGGAAGGGCGGGAAACCGAACCCCCGCATCCGCCCCTCGTGCAGCCCATGCCCACGTCGATGAAACTTCATCCTGTTCTCCTTCCCGGAACTATCACTGATGCATCAACGATATATCGCCAACACAACGCCGACAACTCACCAACCACCCCCCACCCCGCCCCGCGCCCACCCCGCGTCGCCTTGTTGACCAAGAAGTTTGGGTCGGAATCAGCGGGTGCAGCCGGCGAAAACTTCTTGATCAACGAGGGCAGGGGGTTGGGCGGTGGTTACCGTCCGCCAACAGAAGGTGAACGAATCTGGCAGGCTGGTAACCGTGCTGACGGCGCCGGTGCGGCAAATCGGGGAATCGGAACGGCGTGCGGTCGAGCGGTTGCTCGATCTCGACCCGTTCGCCAGCGCGCAGGTCGCGGAGCGGGTCGCCGCGCGCGGGCTGGCCTGGTGGCGGGCCGAAGGCCGGGTCCTGGGGTACGGCTCCCGCCGCCACCTCGAATCCGTCTGTTGGCTCGGCGGCAACCTCACCCCGGTGCTGGCCGGCCCCCAGGCCATCGCCGCCTTCGCCGACCTGCTGGCCGGCGAGGAACGACTCTGCTCCTCGATCGTCGGGCGAGCCGACGCCGTGCTGCAACTGTGGGAGCGACTCTCCGACACCTGGGGACCGGCCCGCGACGTACGCCCGAACCAACCGTTGCTGGTCACCGACGCGCTGCCCCCGGTCCCCGTCGACCCGCAGGTACGCCGGGTGCGCAGCGGTGAACTCGACCGGCTCTTCCCGGCCGCCGTGGCGATGTACACCGAGGAGGTCGGCATCTCACCGCTGGCCGACGACGGCGGGCGCGGGTACCGACGCCGGGTCACCGACATGATCCGCTCGGGTCGGGCGTACGCCCGCTTCGTCGACGGCCGGGTGGTGTTCAAGGCCGAACTGGCGGTCGTGACCCGGCGCACCGCGCAGGTCCAGGGAGTGTGGGTGGCACCCGAGTGGCGGGGGCGGGGCATCGCCACCGCCGCGATGGCGGCGGTGGTCCGTGACGCGCTGACCCGGGTCGCCCCGACCGTCAGTTTGTACGTCAACGACTTCAACCTGCCTGCCCGGCGGGTCTACGAGCGTTGCGGCTTCCGACCCGTCGGTGCGCTGGCGACCGTGTTGTTCTGAGTCGGCCGCCGTCGGCTGGAGATTTTCGTCACCCACCCTGCCGCAGGCGAAAATACGTTGAGCCAGGCGGCCGGGCGAAGCAGGCTGGAAACTCCGCCACCAGACCGGAGGAACCGACGCATGCGCCTGCTCCGTGATCTGTGGGTCACGTCCTCGCGTCGGATGACCCTGGTGGTCGTCCTGATCCTGCTCGGCGGCATCGGCCAGGCGGCCACCGCCGCGCTCGCCGGGCCGGTGCTGTTGCACCGCTCCGTCGGGTTCTTCGTGCTGCTGTCGGTGGCGCTTGTCGCGTCGGTCGTCAGCGACCTGGTGGTCAGCCTGGTGATGGCCGGCGTGACCGCCGACTGGTCCGCCGACCTGCGTCGCCGACTGTGCCGGGTGGCGCTGGGGCAGCCCGTGCCAACCCTGGAGACGACCCCGGTGGGGGAGATGCTCGACCGGATCGACGGCGACGTGTACGACGTCGCCTCCGGGGTGCGCGGTCCCGGCGTACGGCTGGCCCAGGCGTTGGCCGTCGGCCTGCTGTCCACGCTCGCCGCGTTCACCGTCTGGTGGCCGGCCGGGGTCGGCATGCTGCTGCTCTGCGTCCTGCTCGCCTTCACGCTGCGCCGTCCCGCCGCCCGAATCGCCCCGGCCCGGATGCACGAGGAGGCGGCCTGGTCGGACCTCGCGGCGGTGATGGAGGAGGCGATCCACGGCCAGGACGACGTACGCACGAGTCTGGCCCGGCCGTACGTGCTCCGCCTCTACGCCCGCCGGGCAGCCGAGGTGCTGCGCCGTGGTCTCCGGGTGTGGCAGATGTCGGCGCAGGTCAACACCGTCGCGGCCGGGGTGACCCGGGCCGGGGTGGCGGTGGTCGTGCTCGGCGGGGTGTGGGCGCTGACCACCGGCCGGGTCGACGCCGCCCGGATGACCGCGATCTGGCTGCTCGCGCTCTCCTTCGGCATGACCGTCGAACACGTCAGCCGGATGGTGCCGGAGGTGCAGTACGCCCTCGGCGCGTGGGGGCGGGTCCAACTGCTCTCGGCGGCTCCGCAGGAACCCAGCGGCGGTGCCGCCCCCAGCGACGGTGACCTGGTCATCCGCGACCTGACCTACCGTTATCCGAGCACCGGGCCGGACGCCGATCGCGGCCCCGCACTGCGCGACATCGACCTGACCTTCGTGCGGGGCCGCTCGTACGCCCTGGTCGGCCGGACCGGGTCGGGTAAGTCGACGCTGGCCAAGCTGCTCACCCGGGCGGTCGACGTGCCACCGGGGACGGTCCTGCTCGGCGGGCGCGACGTGCTCGACCTCGACGTGGAGCAGCTACGCCAGTGGGTCGCCGTGGTGCCGCAGCGCACCGAGATCCTCGCCGGCACACTCGCCGAGAACGTGGCGCTGTTCGACCCCGAGCTGCTCGACGCCGCCGCCCGGGCTCTGCACGAGCTGGGGCTGGCCAACTGGATCGCCGAGCTGCCGGCCGGCCTGGACACCCGCCTCGGCGAGGGCGGCCACGTGCTCTCGGCCGGTCAGGAGCAGCTGGTCGCCTTCGCCCGGATCCTGGTCCGTGATCCGCACGTGGTGATCCTCGACGAGGCCACCGCCCGACTCGACCCGGTCACCGAGACCCGGGTGCAGCAGGCCACCGAGCGCCTGCTGCACGACCGGATCGGCATCGTCATCGCCCACCGGCTGTCGTCGGTGAGCCGCTGCGACGAGGTGGTGGTGCTGGCCGACGGCGCGGTGGTCGAGGCCGCCCCGCTGGCCGAGTCGCGGCGCTTCGCCGAGCTGCTGGCGGCCGGTCATCAGGGCGGGCACGGTGTCGACGCGGAAACTGAGCTGCTGCCGGAGCCGGAGACGGACCGCATCTGGGCGGAGCCGGCGCTTGTCGGTGCCAACCCGGCGGCGGCCACGCCAGCCGGCACGTTGAGCCCGACGACCGCGATCAGCGCGCCCGTGCCGACCCGCCCGGCAGCCGCGCGCGGCGCGGACGTGCTGCTGCCCGGCGAGACCGGCGACGGCACGGGCTCGCAACCACCGGCCGATGCTGAGCTGCCCGCTCGGCACGCCGTCGAGACAGCTCTGCCGGTGGGCGATCCCACGCCGGTCGTCGGGCCGGAACCGGTCGATCCGGCGGAGGGCCGACAGGCCGGCGGGCGTGAAGCCGGCACCGGTACCGCAGGCGCGGCGACGGAGAACGACCGGCAGCCGGCGTCCCGGGGACGAACCCTGCGGGAAATCGCTCGGCTCTGCCTCAACGACCCCCGGTACGGCGCGGCGGCGGTGGGCATCTTCGCCGTGCTGGCGATCCTCGGCCTGGATGGGCCGGTGCTCGCCTGGCTCTGGGCCGACGTGGTCGACGGCACCGGCGACCCCTGGCTACCCGCCCTGGGTATCGCGGCCGGGTTGATCCTCGCCATCCCGGCGCACTACTGGACCCACCTGTGGTTCCCCGCCTGGTGGGTACGGCAGATGCTACGGATCAGCGCCCGCCTGGTGTACGGCCAGACCGGCCCGCGCCGGGTCAGCCGGCACACCCCCGCCGAGGTGGTCGCCCAGGGCGGCGACACCGAACGGGTGGTCCAACTCGCCGACAACGTGCTCGACCAGACGGTCGGTCTGATCCTGCTGGTCGCCATGACCCTGATCACCGACAGCGTGGTGCCGGGACTGTTCTTCCTCGGCACGATGGTGCTCTCCGGGCTGGCCGCCACGGCGTTCGGACCGAGGCTGGAGCGGGCGGCACGGGACACCGTCGCCGCCCGGGCAGCCTTCGCCACCGCCCTGGTCTCCACGCTGTCGGCGGCCCGCACGGTGAAGCTGGCCGGGGCCACCCGACCGGTGCTGACCCACCTCGCCAACCTCGACACCGTACGCAGCGAACGGCAGCGCCGGGAGATCGCCGTGCAGGTCTGGGCGCGCTCCACGCCGGCGGTGGCCAGCGGGCTGTTCCCGATCGGCGTGTGGGCGTTGTTCCTGGCCGGCGGGCTTTCCGCCGGGGCGGCGCTGGTCGCGGTAGCCACGCTGGGCGCGGCACGCTGGTTCGCCTGGACCACCGCCTCGTTGATCTCCCAGGTGCCGTCGGCGCGGGTGTGGACCCGGCGGACGGCGGAGATGACCGGGATCGAGGCGTACTCGGCGCGGGTGCCCGGCGTCGACCTGACCGCCGGCACCGCCCCCGCCCCGACGGTGCCAGCGCGTACGCCGCTGCGGCGGCTGGAACTGGTCGGCTTCGGCGTCCGACACACCGACGGCACCACCGCCGTACGCGACGTGGACCTGACCGTGGAACGCGGCCAACTGGTCCTCGTGGTCGGACCGGTCGGCTCGGGCAAGTCGTCGCTGCTGCGCGCCCTCGCGGGCATCGCCCCGCACACCGGGCTGCTGACCTGGAACGGCGAGCCGGTGACCGAACCGGAGCTGTTCCTGCGCCCCAATCAGGTCGGCTACGTCGGTCAGTTGCCCCGGGTGCTCTCCGGCACGGTCGCCGACAACATCACCCTCGGGCATCAGGTGGACGCCGCCCACGCGGTCAGCACCGCCCAGCTCGAACACGACCTGGCCGGTACCGGCAGCGGGCTCGGCCTGCTCATCGGGCACAAGGGCACCCGGTTGTCCGGTGGTCAGCTGCAACGGCTGGCGCTGGCCCGGGCCCTGGCTCCGCGTACCGAGCTGCTGGTGGCCGACGACATCTCCTCCGCGCTGGACGTCACCACCGAACTGGCACTGTGGCAGGCGTTGCGGAACCGCGGTGTCACCGTGGTCGGCTCCACCTCGAAGCGGGCCGCGCTGGTGCGGGCCGACCACGTGGTGGTGCTCATCGCCGGTACGGCGGCCGCCCAGGGCCCGTGGCGTGACCTGGAGCAACACTGGGGCCACCTGGCCGGCTGAGTCGTGCCGAGGAGGTTCGCTTCCCGACCTCCGGGTCGGTCACCGCTGCGGGTCGTTTCGCCGCCGTCTTGACGGGACCGATGGACCGGGCGGCCACGGCGGACGGGTCCTCCGCTGCGCAGGGTCGGCGGTCGGTGTGACGGCCGGTCGGGGCGCGGCCAGGGTGAGGGCGGTGGCGAGACCCCAGAGTGCGGCCACCGCCAGCAGCAGCCGTTCCAGCACCCCGACCAGGGAACCGCGCCCGGCGAGCAGCATGGCCAGGCCGACCGCGCCGGCGAGCGGTAGCGCTACGGTGGCCGCGATGGCGGCGGTCCGGCGCAGCGGACGCCGCGCCGTCGGGGCGAGGACGATGGCGATCATCGCGAAGACCACCGCCGCCGTCGCGGCGATGCTGGCCCCGCCGTGCACAAGGTCCGCCACGGTGGCCCGCTCGAACGGCGGCAACGGGCAGCCGGCGCTGCAGGTCACCGCGCCGGACAGGACAGTCGCCAGACCGCCCGCGACGAGCAACCCCGCCGCGATCCGCAACGCCCTGTCGCCGGAGCGCAGCGCGGCGGCGAGCAGCAGCAACGCCGTGGCCAGGGCGAAGACGCCGGTCCGGTACGTCCAGGTGTAGCCGCTGCCGACGACGCCGGCCTCGCTGACGTACCCGGTCAGACCCGGACCGGGACCGGCGACCACGGCGAGGGTCACCGCGGACACCCCGACGCCGACGCAGGCGGCGGCGGTACCGGCGGCCAGCCGCACCGCCGTTCGCTCAGCCACGCCCGTGCGGCGTCGTCCAGCCGTGCAGGTCCGGCCCGAGGGGGACGATCCCGGTCGGGTTGATCTCGTCATGGGTGGCGTAGTAGTGCCGCTTGATGTGGTCGAAGTCGACGGTCTCCCCGAAACCGGGGGTTTGGAACAGGTCCCGGGCGTACGCCCACAACACCGGCATCTCGGTGAGTTTCTGCCGGTTGCACTTGAAGTGTCCGTGGTACGCCACGTCGAAGCGGACCAGGGTGGTGAAAAGGCGCACGTCCGCCTCGGTGATCGAGTCACCCATCAGGTAACGCCGGCCGGCCAACCGCTCCGACAGCGCGTCCAGCCGGGTGAACAGGGCCTCGAACGCCTCGTCGTACGCCTGCTGGGAAGTGGCGAAACCACATCGGTAGACGCCGTTGTTGACGTCCCGGTGGATCTCGGCCATCAGCGCGTCCAGCTCCGGGCGCAGCTCGACCGGGTAGAGGTCCGGCGCGTCCGGGGCGTGCAGCCGCCGCCACTCGGTGGACAGGTCCAGGGTCAGTTGCGGGTAGTCGTTGGTGACCACCCGGCCGGTACGGGTGTCCACCAACGCCGGCACGGTGACCCGGCCGGTGTAGTCCGGATCGGTGGCCAGGTACGCGTCGGAGAGGAAGCCGATGCCCAGCACCGGGTCGAAGCCGTCCTGGTCGAGGGCGAATCGCCAGCCGCGATCGTCCCGGATCGGGTCGACGGTGCCCAGCGAGATGGCGTCGGTAAGCCCGAGCAGGTTACGCACGATCAGCGCCCGGTGCGCCCAGGGGCAGGCCCGGCACCAGATCAGCCGGTAGCGACCCGGCTCCAGTGGCCAGCGGCCCTGCTCGTCCGGCCCGCCGCCCGGCGGTGCGGTCGAGTGCGGGGTCACCCGCCCGGTGAAGCGGTTGGGTTGGCGGACGAACGCACCGCCGCCGCTGGTTTCCGCGCTGAACTGGGCCCGTGCCATGCCCACAACCTATCGGCACCCACCGGGGATATCCTGGCCGTCGGTGAGTCCCCGTGGACCCGGTGGACGCACCCCTCCGCCCTTCCCATCCCCCCGAAGGACTCGCAATGACCGTGGCATACCTGGTGGCCGGTGTCCGCACCCCGATCGGCCGGTACGCCGGTGCGCTGGCCGGCGTACGCCCCGACGATCTGGCCGCCCACGTGATCCGCGAGCTGGTCGCGAGGCACCCCTCGGTGGACTGGGCGCGTACCGACGACGTGGTGCTCGGTTGCGCCAACCAGGCCGGCGAGGACAACCGCAACGTGGCCCGGATGGCGGCGCTGCTCGCCGGGCTGCCCGAGCAGGTGCCCGGCAGCACGGTCAACCGGCTCTGCGGCTCCGGGCTGGACGCGCTGGCCACCGCCGCCCGGTCGATCGTCGCCGGCGAGGCGGACCTGGTCGTCGCGGGTGGCGTGGAGAGCATGAGCCGGGCGCCGTTCGTCATGCCGAAGGCGACCACCGCGTTCTCCCGATCCGCCGAGGTGTACGACACCACTATCGGTTGGCGGCTGGTGAACCCGTTGATGGAGCGTGGCTGGGGCATCGATTCGATGCCCGAGACGGCGGAGAACGTGGCCGCGGAGTACGGCGTCGATCGGGCGGCGCAGGACGAGTTCGCGTACCGCTCCCAGTTGCGGGCCGCCAAGGCTCAGGCCGACGGGCGGCTGGCCGAGGAGATCGTGCCGGTGACCGTGCCGGCGGGCCGGCGGGAGACCCGGCTGGTCGAGGTCGACGAGCACCCCCGCCAGACCTCGCTGGAGAAACTGGCCGCGCTGCCCACCCCGTTCCGCGACGGTGGCACGGTGACCGCCGGCAACTCCTCCGGCGTCAACGACGGCGCGGTGGCCCTGCTTGTCGCCTCGGAGGCGGCCGTCGCCGCGTACGGTCTCACTCCGCTGGCGCGGGTCACCGGCACGGCGGCGGCCGGCGTGCCGCCCCGGGTCATGGGCATCGGGCCGGTTCCGGCGACCCGGCGGCTGCTGAACCGGCAGGGGTTGGCGCTTACCGACATCGACGTGATCGAGCTGAACGAGGCCTTCGCCGCTCAGTCCGTCGCCGTGCTGCGCGAACTCGGCCTGCCCGAGGACGCGGAGCACGTCAACCCCAACGGGGGTGCCATCGCGCTGGGCCACCCGCTCGGTGCCAGTGGTGCCCGGCTCGCGCTCACCGCCGCGTTGGAACTGCGCCGCCGGGGCGGGCGGCGGGCGTTGGCCACCATGTGCATCGGGGTGGGGCAGGGCATCGCGCTGCTGCTTGAGGCCGCCTGAGCCGCCGGCACCGGCGGTAGATCAGGAAAAGGCGGTTGTGGATCTCCCCCCGCGCCGCGGACCCGCCTAGAGTGGTCAGCATCACGATCCACGGCGACGACGTGAGGTGCAACCAGTGCAGCAGCCGGACGGACTTCCCGCCGAGATCGACCTATCCCGGCCCAGCGCGGCGCGGGTGTACGACTACTTCCTCGGCGGTGCCCACAACTTCGACATCGACCGGCAACTGGCCGAGCAGATCGCGACCATGACGCCGAACCTGGCGGCGACCATGCGAGCCGGGCGGGAATTCCTCCGCCGGGCCGTGCGCGCCCTGCTCGACGCTGGCACAGACCAGTTCCTGGACATCGGCTCCGGCATCCCCACGGTTGGCAATGTGCACGAGGTCGCCCAGTCCGCGAACCCGAAGGCCCGGGTGATCTACGTCGACATCGACCCGGTCGCGGTGGCACACAGCCGGGAACTGCTCGCCGGCAACGAGGCGACCGGCGTCATCCACGCCGACCTGCGCGACCCGGAACGGATCCTGGCCGAGGCCGGCAAGCTGGGCTTGCTCGACTTCGACCGGCCGTTGGGCATCCTGCTCGCCGGGGTGGTGCACTTCGTCCCGGACACCGACCGCCCCGGTGACGTCCTGGCCACCCTGCGCGCGGCCGCCGCCCCCGGCAGCCACCTGGTCATCTCACACTCGACCTTCGAGGACCAGCCGCAGGAGATGCTGGACGCGCAACGGTTGTCGGCACGCACCGCCACGGAGATCACCCTCCGCTCGCGAGCCGATATCACCGGGTTCTTCGGCGATTGGACCATTCTGGAGCCCGGGGTGGTGCACATGGAGTTGTGGCGACCCGACTCGCCGTCCGAGGTCACCGCCGACGGGCAGCGTTTCGGTGCCTTCGGTGGTGTCGCCCGGAACGACCGGCCCGCCGGCTGATCTGATGGCCGCCGTGGGTGCCTCCGGCGGGAACACCGTCGATCCGGCCGGCGCCCAGCGGTACGCAACCGACTGGGCGCGGGCCGTACGCCGGCTCGGCTTTGTGCCGCTGAGCGCGGCCGAGACCGAGCGGCTGCTGCTCGGGCACACCGTCCGGCTGGCGGAGGTGCTGCTCTCCGCCGAGCCGCCGGCCTCGGCGGCGCAGGAGATCGGGCGGTCACTTGTCGACGCGCACCTCACCGAGCCGGGGGTGATCGAGTGGTCGGTGCGTACGCTCGGCGAGCGGTTCCGGACCGACGTGCTCGCCGCCGCGGCCGGGCGGCCGGGGCTCGACGAGCGGATCGCGGCGGTGCAGGGCGCCCTCGCGGCCGGCTTCGCCCGCGCGTTGCGGGAGCGGACCTTCGTCCAGCAGGAGGGGATCGCCCGCGCGATGTGGCAGGCGCGGGACGACGCCGAGCAGGCGTTGCGCAACAGCGAGGCCCGCTTCCGGGCGGTTTTCGACGGCGCGGCCGTCGGCATCGGCATCGCCGGAGTCGACGGGACGATCATCGACGTCAACCACGCCTTCGCCGACATGCTCGGCTACCCGGTCGAGGAACTGCGACAGACAAACGTGGCGTCCCTGTTCCACGCCGACGACGCCGCCGGCATGTGGGAGCTGTACCAGGAACTGATCGAGGGTAAGCACGAAGCGGCCCGGGTGCAGAAGCGCTACTACCGCAAGGACGGCAGCGCCGTCTGGACGGATCTGGCCGTCTCGCTGATCCGCCATGACGACGGCCGGCCCCGGTTCACCGTGGCCGTGGTCGAGGACATCACCGAACGGTACGAACTCCAGCAGCGGTTGCGCTTCCAGGCGCTGCACGACCCGCTCACCGGCCTGCCGAACCGGACGCTGTTCTTCGACACGCTGGCCGGCCTGGTGGAGCAGCCCGACGCGCCGGGCCGGGTCGGTGTCTGCTTCCTCGACCTGGACGGGTTCAAGGCGATAAACGACAGTTTCGGGCACGCCTTCGGCGACCGGCTGCTCGTGATGATCGCCCGACGGCTGGCCGACTGCGTGGCCGAACAGGGCTATCTGGTGGCCCGGATGGGCGGCGACGAGTTCGTCATCCTGGTCGACGGGGTAGCCGCCGTGGAGGACGTGATCGCCGTGGCCGAGGCGGCTCTGGCCGCCGTCGCCGCGCCGATGTGCGTCGGCGACCAGCAGCTCGCGGTCTCGGCGAGCATCGGCATCGTCGACTCGGCGGTCGCCGGCACCAGCGTCGTGGAACTGATGAAGGCCGCCGACGCCACGCTCTACTGGGCGAAGGCGGAGGGCCGTGACCGGTGGGCGGTCTACGACCCTGAGCGCAGCGCCCGGGACAGCGCCCGATCGGCGCTGGCCGCCGGGCTGCCGGTGGCCCTGGACCGGGGCGAGTTCGTGCTGCACTACCAGCCGATCGTGTCCCTGCTCGACGGGCGCATGCTGGCCGTCGAGGCGCTCGTCCGCTGGCAGCATCCGCAACTGGGCCTGATCGGTCCCGATCGGTTCATCGGGCTCGCCGAGGAGACCGGCCTGATCGTCCGTCTCGGTGAGTGGGTGCTGCGGCAGGCGTGCCGCGACGCCCAGCGGTGGCACACTGACTTTCCCGACACCAGGCTGGTGGTGAGCGTCAACCTGGCTGCCCGCCAGGCCGACCGCCCGGCGATCGTGGACACCGTGGCCGATGCGCTGGCCAGCAGTGGACTGCCGGCGGAACTGCTGCAACTGGAGCTGACCGAGAGCGCGGTGATGGGGTCCGCGGGGGAGCCGCTGCGGACGCTGCACCGGCTCGCCGCGCTGGGCGTACGACTGGCCGTGGACGACTTCGGCACCGGGTACTCGAATCTGGCGTACCTTCGCCGGCTGCCGATCACCTGCCTGAAGCTGGCCGGCCCGTTCGTCGAGGGAATCCGGGGCACCGCGCCGGCCGATGCCGACCACCGCGACGAACGCATCGTCGATGCGCTGGTGCGGCTGGCCCACGCGTTGGAGCTGTGGGTCACCGCGGAGGCGGTGGAGACCGAGGCGCAGGCGGAGCGGCTACGGGCATTGCGTTGCGACACCGCACAGGGCCGGCTGTTCGGCCCGCCGGGTCCGGCGGAGACGGTGGTGGCTCGGTTGCGTGGCGACGAACCGTGATGATCGTGCTGTGACGATCCCGGGTACCAGTGTGGCGATTGGACCAGGGCCGGAACGAACAACTGGGAGTCGACGTGGGGCTGACGGAGACCGGAACGGTGGTGTCGGTCGTCGCCGCGCTGGCCATCCTCGCCGGGTTGGCCGGGGTGGTGGTGCCCGGTCTGCCGGCGCTGCCGTTGTGCTGGGGCGGCGTACTGGTGTGGAGCCTGTTCGGCGGCGCCGGAGCCGGGCGGTGGCTGGTGCTCGCCGCCGCCACGCTTGTCGCTGTGGGGGGCACCGTCGTCAAGTACGCCTGGCCCGGCCGTAACCTCAAGCGGGCCGGGGTGCCCACCAGCTCGCTGCTGGCCGGCGCGGTGCTCGGCCTGGTCGGCTTCTTCGTCATTCCGGTGGTCGGGCTGGTCATCGGCTTCGTCGGCGGGATCTTCGCGGTGGAGCGGCTCCGACTCGGCGACACCCGACTCGCCTGGCCGGCGACGAAACGGGCGGTCGCCGCGGCGGGCCTGTCGATGCTTGTGGAGTTTCTGTCCGGGCTGGTGATCGGTGCCCTGTGGGTGGCCGGCCTGGTGATGGCCTGACTGGTCTGGGCAGGTGCTGACCGAAGCGGCGCGGGACGGAGTCAGGGTAGGGCGCGACGCCGTACCCGAGAGAGAGGTGACACTTTCCCGCGCCGCCGTGGTGGCCGGGCCGTTCCGAGGGCCCGGTGGTCGGCCCGTCGCGATCGGGCCTGGTCACACGCCCAAGGATGGGCTACTCCGGCCCCGCCGGCAACGCAATTGCGGGTGGCCGGCTGAGTTCGTCGGCCAGGCTCGGACGGTTTGCCGGGGGAGCGGATGCGGGTACGGGCGGAGCGTCTTATTGACGGTGATCGGCTCGGCCGGTAGACCTTGGTGATGGAGGCTCGCGGATGAGAAAGCCGCCGCTCACGCTGGAACAGTTGCGGGTCGCCGTCGCCGAGGGTGAGATCGACACGGTGGTGCTGGCCCTGGTCGACATGCAGGGCCGATTGCAGGGCAAACGCTTCCACGCCCCGTACTTCCTCGACCAGGTCGTCGCGCACGGCAGCGAGGGATGCAACTACCTGCTCGCGGTCGACGTGGACATGAACACGGTCGACGGGTACGCGATGTCGAGCTGGGAACGCGGCTACGGCGACTTCGCGATGAAGCCGGACTTCGGCACCCTGCGCCGGGTGCCGTGGCAGCCCGGCAGCGCACTGCTCCTGGCCGATTTGGAATGGCTCGACGGCGCCGGTCCGGTGATCGCCTCACCGCGACAGATACTGCGCCGGCAGTTGGACCGGCTGGCCGCGCACGGGCTGACCGCGTACGCCGGCACCGAGTTGGAGTTCGTGCTGTTCCGCGACTCGTACGAGCAGGCGTGGCGGCGCGGGTACCGGGAGCTGACCCCGGCCAACCAGTACAACGTGGACTATTCGCTGCTCGGTACCGCCCGGGTGGAGCCGCTGCTGCGCCGGATCCGTACCGAGATGGCCGGTGCGGGACTGGTGCCGGAGAGCGCGAAGGGGGAGTGCAACCTCGGCCAGCACGAGATCGCCTTCCGCTACGACGAGGCGGTTGCCTGCGCCGACCACCACGTCATCTACAAGAACGGGGCGAAGGAGATCGCCGCCCAGGAGGGCATGTCGATCACCTTCATGGCCAAGCCGAACGAGCGGGAGGGCAACTCCTGCCACATCCACTTCTCGCTGCGGGACGCCTCCGGTGGCTCGGCGATGCTTGGTGACGGGCTGGCGCACCTGAGCCCAACCGGGCAGCGGGTGCTCGCCGGGTTGCTCGCCACCATGCGGGAGTTGAGCCTGCTCTTTGCGCCGAACATCAACTCCTACAAGCGTTACCAGCCGGGCTCGTTCGCGCCGACCGCGCTGCGGTGGGGCACCGACAACCGCACCTGCGCGCTGCGGTTGGTGGGGCACGGCCAGGGGATGCGGGTGGAGAACCGGGTGCCCGGTGCCGACGTCAACCCGTACCTGGCGATCGCGGCCCTGGTGGCGGGTGCCGTGCACGGCATCGAGAACGGGTCGGAGCTGGCCGAGGAGTGCACCGGCAACGCGTACGACGACCCGAGCGCCGAACGTGTCCCCGGCACCCTCCGCGACGCCCTCACCCTCTGGACAGCGTCGGACGTCGCCCGCGAAGCCTTCGGCGCCGAGGTGGTAGCCCACTACGCCAACATGGCCCGCGTCGAGCTGGCCGCCTTCGACGCCGCCGTCACCGACTGGGAACTCACCCGTGGCTTCGAACGCCTCTGACCCCCACCACCCCACCTTCTCCGCGATCTTGCACTTTTGGTCGCCGATTTGCGGTTGTATGTCGAGTTTGTCCCGACAGAAAGTGCAAGATCGGCGAGGAGTGGGTGGGGTGAGGGTGGGTGGGTGAGGTACGGGATCCGGCTACGGGCGCGGTGTTGCGGGGGGTGGGGGACAGCTCGGTTGACGATGTGGATGCAGCCGTGGAGAGGGCGGGGCGGGCGTTTCAGGGGTGGCGGGGGGTCAGCGCGGGGGACCGGGGGCGGTTGTTGCGGCGGTTCGCGGCGGTGGTGGACGAGCACCTGGAGGAGTTGGCGCGGCTGGAGGTGGCCAACGCGGGGCACACCATCGGCAATGCGCGCTGGGAGGCGGGCAACGTCCGGGACGTGCTGGACTACTACGCGGGGGCGCCGGAACGGCTCACCGGGCAACAGATTCCGGTGCCGGGCGGGCTGGACGTCACCTTCCACGAACCGCTCGGCGTGGTCGGGGTGATCGTGCCGTGGAACTTCCCCATGCCCATCGCCGCCTGGGGCTTCGCTCCCGCGCTCGCCGCCGGCAACACGGTGGTGCTCAAGCCCGCCGAGCTGACTCCGTTGACCGCGATGCGGCTGGCCGAGCTGGCGGAACAGGCGGGTCTGCCCGAGGGTGTGTTCACCGTGCTGCCCGGGCGGGGCGAGGTGGTCGGTGAACGGTTCGTCACCCACCCGGCCGTACGCAAGATCTGCTTCACCGGCTCCACTGCGGTCGGCACCCGGATCATGGCCGGCTGCGCGAGCCAGGTGAAGCGGTTGACCCTGGAGCTGGGCGGCAAGTCGGCGAACCTGATCTTCGCCGACGCCGACCTGGAGCGGGCCGCCGCCACTGCGCCGTACGCCGTCTTCGACAACGCCGGCCAGGACTGCTGCGCCCGGTCCCGGCTGCTGGTGCAACGCGGGGTGTACGACCGCTTCCTCGAACTGCTCGAACCGGCGGTGCGCGCCTTCCGGGTGGGCGACCCGGCCGACGAGAGCACCGAGATGGGACCACTGATCTCGGCCGGGCAGCGGGATCGGGTCGCCGGGTACGTCGACGGTTCGCGGGTGGCGTTCACCGGCTCGCGGCCCGACGGCCCCGGCTACTGGTACGCACCGACCGTGCTGCTCGCCGACTCTCCCGGCGACCGCCACTGGCGGGAGGAGGTCTTCGGTCCGGTCGTCTCGGTGCTCCCGTTCGACGACGAGGCCGAGGCCGTCCGGCTGGCCAACGACACCGAGTACGGTCTCTCCGGCTCGATCTGGACCCGCGACGTGGGCCGGGCACTGCGGGTGGCCAGGGCCGTGGAGGCCGGCAACCTGAGCGTCAACTCCCACTCCTCGGTGCGGTACTGGACGCCGTTCGGCGGGATGAAGCGCTCCGGTCTGGGGCGGGAACTGGGGCCGGACGCCCTGCATGCGTTCACCGACGTCAAGAACGTCTTCGTCAGCACCGAGGAGTGAGCATGCCGGGACGGTTGCAGGATCGGGTGGCCGTGGTGACCGGGGCGGCCAGCGGTATCGGGCTGGCCACCGTGCGGCGGTTCGCCGCCGAGGGCGCCCGGGTGGTCTGCGTCGACGTCGACACCGAGGCCGGCCAGCGGGCCGCCGACGAGGTGGGCGGGAGCTTCGTCGCGGCCGACGTGGCCGACGAGACGGCGGTACGCGACCTCTTCGACGGGGTGGTCGAGCGGTACGGGCGGGTGGACGTCGCGTTCAACAACGCCGGCATCTCCCCGCCGGACGACGACTCCATTCTGGAGACCGGGCTGGACGCCTGGGAACGGGTGCTGCGGGTCAACACGACGAGCGTCTACCTGTGTTGCAAGCACGTCATCCCGCACATGCGCCGGCAGGGCCGGGGCTCGATCATCAACACCGCCTCCTTCGTGGCGCTGATGGGCGCGGCGACGTCCCAGATCGCGTACACCGCGAGCAAGGGCGGGGTGCTGGCGCTGACCCGGGAACTGGGCGTGCAGTTCGCCCGGGAGGGCATCCGGGTCAACGCCCTGTGTCCGGGGCCGGTGGCCACGCCGCTGCTGCGTGAGTTGTTCGCGGCCGATCCGGAGCGGGCCGCCCGCCGGCTGGTGCACGTGCCGATGGGCCGATTCGGTGAACCGGCCGAGATCGCCGCCGCGGTGGCCTTCCTGGCCAGCGACGACGCCTCGTTCATGACCGCCGCGCAGTTCGTGGTCGACGGGGGAATCACCGGCGCGTACGTCACCCCCCTGTGATCTCGCTTACACCGACCGTGAGTGAGCCCGGTCGCCTGCGTCGCCACCGGCGCTCACCTGGAGCTGAACAGCGTCCGAACCGTCGTATGCGTTACGTGGCGGATCCGTCTGGGTAGAAGGCCGGTCAGGGCAATTGATGATCGGGAGCGGTGCGGACACGGCCGGGGAGGCTGCATGAACTCGGCCCAGGGGGGCGTGGACGGTGGTCAGCCGTCCGCAGCGGAAAGTGGAACGTCTCCGCTGCTCGCGGCGGCATTCGCGGGTGGCGGTGAAATGGGCACACTGTTGCGCGACCGGGACTGGTCGGCCAACCCGCTCGGTCCACCAGAGCGTTGGCCGACCTCGTTGGGCAACGCCCTCAGCACGATGCTCGCCTCCAAGGCGCAGATCGCCATGTTCTGGGGCGAGGATCTGCGCGCCTTCTACAACGACGCGTACCGGCCCACCATCGGCGACAAGCATCCCGCGGTGCTGGGCGAGCCCGCCCGGGAACACTGGGCGGAGACGTGGGACGTGCTGGGGCCGCTGCTGACCGACGTGCTGCGCGGCGGCGAGGCCTACCAGGCCAGGGATCGTCACTTTCTGCTTGATCGGCACGGCTTCGTGGAGGACGTCTACTTCGACGTCTCGTACGATCCGATCCGCGACGTGGACGGTGCGATCAGCGGGGTGCTCTGCATCTGTAGCGAGACCACCGGGCGGGTGCTCAGCGAACGCCGGCTGCGCGCGTTGGCCGAACTCGGCTCGGAGCTGGCCGATCCGGTCGGCACCGAGGGACTCGGCCAGGTCGCGGCGGCGGTGCTCGACCGGTACCGGGCCGACGTCCCGTTCGGGCTGCTCTACCTGCGGGACAACGACGGACACCTGCGCCTGGCCGGGGTCAGTGGTGCCGTGACCGTCGCGGCCGATCCGCCCGCCGGGCTGGAGGAGATGACCGCGGCGGGCGTCGGCGAGGTGGTGGCCGCCGCCGATCTGCTCGGCCAGGTCCCGCCCGATGCCGCCGACGAGGCGGTGGTGCTGCCGATCAGCGCGACAAACGACCCGGCCGGGGTGCTGGTGCTGGGAGCGGCCCGGCGGCTGCCGCTCACCGACGACTACCGCACCTTCTTCGAGCTGGTCGCCGCGCAGATCTCCCGGGCGGTCGGCAAACAGCGGGCGTACGAGCAGGAGCGGTCCCGGGCCGCCGAACTGGCCGCCCTGGACCTGGCCAAGACCAACTTCTTCGCCAACGTGAGCCACGAGTTCCGTACGCCACTGACCCTGGTGCTGGGACCGTTGGAGGACCTGCTCGCCGAGCCGGGGCTCAGCGAGGACCATACGCAGCGGCTGACCGTGATGCACCGCAACGCGTTGCGGTTGCTGAAGCTGGTCAACACGGTGCTCGACTTCTCGCGGCTGGAGTCCGGGCGGCTGGTGGCGCACTACGAGCCCACCGACCTGGCCGACTACACCTCCCGGGTGGCCAGCACGTTCCGCTCCGCCACCGAGCGCACCGGGCTGCGGTTGGTGGTGGACTGTCCGCCGTTGGCGGAGCCGGTCTTCGTCGACCCGGACATGTGGGAGAAGATCGTCCTCAATCTGGTCTCCAACGCCCTCAAGTTCACCTTCGAGGGAGAGATCAGCATCCGGGTCCGTACGGTCGACGGCGCCGCCCAGCTGGAGGTCTCCGACACAGGGGTGGGCATCGACGCGGGGGAACTGCCGCACGTGTTCGAGCGGTTCCACCGGGTGCCGGGGGTGCGCTCCCGCAGCCACGAGGGCACCGGGATCGGCCTGGCCCTGGTGCGCGAACTGGTCGAGATGCACGGCGGCCGGGTCAGTGCCACGAGCGAGATCGACGTCGGCAGCAGCTTCGTGGTCACCATCCCGTTCGGTGTCGGGCACCTGCCGGCCGAGCGGGTGGCCGACGCCGACCACGCCGAGCGCGAGCCGCGGCAGGCCCCACTCTTCGTCGCCGAGACCGTGCAGTGGGCCGCCGGTCCGGCCGCGGCCGCGTCCCGCCGGGTGCCGGCCGTCGCCTCGACCGTGCCGGACACCGACGCCTCGGCGAAGCGGGTGCCTCGGCCCCTCACCGCCACGCCCGCCGGCCGCGTGCTGATCGTCGACGACAATCGCGATCTGCGCGAGCATGTCACCCGGTTGCTCGTGCCCATCTGGGAGGTGAGTACCGCCGCCGACGGGGTGGAGGCGTTGCGGCTCGCCACCGAGGAGGCTTTCGACCTGGTGCTCACCGACGTGATGATGCCGCGCCTGGACGGCTTCGGTCTGGTCGCCGCGTTGCGCGCGGACCCGCGTACCCGGTACATGCCGATCGTGCTGCTCTCCGCCCGCGCCGGCTCCGCCGAGGAGGTGGCCGGGTTGTCGGTGGGCGCCGACGACTACCTCACCAAACCCTTCTCCGGGCAGGAGTTGATCGCCCGCGTCCGGGCCAACATGGCCCTCGGTCAGCTGCGTAACCAGATCATCCGCCGGCTGCGTGCCCTCGCGGACGCGGCGGTCGCGGTCAACACCGCCCGATCCACCGCCGACGTGCTCCAGGTCGCCGCCCGCCATGCGTTGAGCCTCGCCGAGGCCGTCCGGGTCGTGGTCTCCGCCGGCGGCGCGCGTTACGAGGCCGACGCCGGTGGGGCCAGCAGCGTCGAGCCGTCCTTCGTCCTGCCGTTGACCGGGGTGGCCGACCAGCCGCTCGGTGAGCTTCGGGTGTGGCATCCAGCCGCCGAGAGCGCCGACGCCGACGAGGCGGCGTTGACCCAGCTCGCCCGCCTGGTCGGGGTCCGCATGGAGAATGCCCAGCTCTACGAGGCCGAGCACCGCATCGCCACCACTCTCCAGCACAGCCTGCTGCCCCGCACCCTGCCGCAGTTGCCCGGCGCGGTGGTGGCCAGCCGCTACCTGCCGGGCAGCGCGGACGTCGAGGTGGGCGGCGACTGGTACGACGTGGTGGCCCGGGACGACGACGAACTCGTGCTGATCATCGGTGACGTGGTCGGCAAGGGCGTGCCGGCGGCAGCCGCCATGGGTCAGCTACGCAACGCGCTGCGCGCGTACGTGCTGGAGGGTTTCGACCCCGGTGAGTCGTTGACCCGGCTGAACCGGCTGGTGGGGTCCACCGAGTCACGCTCGTTCGCGACGGTCTTCTGTCTGTGGTTCAGCCCTCGGACGGGTCGGCTGCGCTACGCCAGCGCCGGGCACCCGTCGCCCCTGCTGATCCGGGGCGACGACGTGGCGTTCCTGCACGGCCGGGCGCTCGGGCCGCCGGTAGGTGCCATCGCGGGCACCGAGTACGAGACCGTCTCGGGCAAGCTGGGGGCCGGTGACCGGCTGTTGCTCTACACCGACGGCCTGATCGAGGACCGGCAGGTCGGCATCGACGAATCACTGGCCCTGCTGCGCGCCGACGCGGCCCGCTCCGGTGAGCACGTGGCCGACCTGATCGACGCGGTGGTGGCGCGGGTCGCCGACCGGCCCCGACGGGACGACGTCGCGGTCCTGGCCCTGGAGGCGGTCGAACTCAACCGGTTCGCGCTGCGGCTGCCCGCCGACCCGACCCGGCTCAGTGTGCTGCGCAAGCGGCTGGAGGACTTCCTCGTCGCACACCGGGTGGGCGAGACGGACCTGTTCGACCTGACCGTGGCGGTTTCGGAGGCGGCGGCGAACGCCATCGAGCACCCGGTCGCCCCGGTGGAGCCGGTGGTCGAGATCGAGGTGCGGGTCGAGGACCGCACGGTGGTGGCGACGGTGTCGGACAGCGGGCGGTGGCGGGAGTCGACCGGGTCGGGTTTCCGGGGTCGCGGGCTGTCGCTGATCCGGGCACTCGGGGATCTCTCGGTCGAGCACACCCCGCAGGGGACACGGCTCACCCTGCGTCGGGAGCTGACCGGGTAGCCGGGCGGCTCAGGCCGGCGGCGGATCGGCGCGGTGGTGGGCCCGGATCAGGCCGGACGCAGCCAGGGCTGACCGCCCAGACCGGCGATCTCCAGCACCCGATTGACCTGTCGGGACGGCAGCACCGTCAACACGTCCGGGTAGTGGCCGGCGAGCCGGACCACCGCGTGGATGGCCGCCGAGTCGAAGAAGGTGACCGCCCGCAGGTCGAGCGTCACCCGGCCGGCCGGTTCCCGCATCACCGTCTCGAGCATGGTGTCGGCGGTGGCCATGTCGACCTCGCCGGTGACCACCACGCTGAGGTGGTCACCATCGGTCTCCGCGTTGGCGGAGAAGATGGGAGGTGCGCCCCCTTGATCCACGCAGACACCTTGACACAGTGCTTGTGGTAGGGCAACAACCGCTCGGGGCGGCCGGTGGTGGGGGTCACTACGGGCGCGGCGATAGGCTTGTGTCATGACCGTCCGTGCGCCGTTGACCCCCGGCACGCTCACCCCGTGGCGGCCGGTGCCCGCCCACATCGCCCGCCCGGAGTACGTCGGCAAGAAGGCCCCCCGGCCCTGGCAGGGGTCGCACGTGCAGACACCGGAGACCATCGAGAAGATGCGTCTGGCGGGGCGGATCGCCGCCCAGGCGGTGCAGTTGGCGGGGGAGCACTGCAAGCCCGGCGTGACCACTGACGAGATCGACCGGGTGGTGCACGACTTCCTCGTCGACAACGGCGCCTACCCGTCGACCCTGGGCTACCGGGGCTTCCCGAAGTCCTGCTGCACCAGCCTGAACGAGGTGATCTGCCACGGCATCCCCGACTCGACCGCGCTTGTCGACGGCGACATCATCAACGTCGACGTCACCGCGTACATCGGTGGGGTGCACGGCGACACGGACGCGACGTTCTGCGTCGGCGAGGTTGCCGAGGAGAACCGGCTGCTGGTCGAGCGGACCCACGAGGCGATGATGCGGGGGATCCGGGCGGTCGCCCCGGGTCGGCAGATCAACGTGATCGGCCGGGTCATCGAGTCGTACGCCAAGCGTTTCGGCTACGGCGTGGTCCGGGACTTCACCGGCCACGGCATCGGCGAATCCTTCCACAGCGGGCTGTACGTCCCGCACTACGACAGCCCGCGCCCCACCGACGTGATGGAGCCGGGAATGACCTTCACCATCGAGCCGATGATCACGCTCGGCACCTACCAGTACGACCTCTGGGACGACGGCTGGACGGTGGTCACCAAGGACCGCAGGTGGACCGCCCAGTTCGAGCACACCGTGCTGGTGACCGAGGGCGGCCACGAGATCCTGACGCTGCCGTGACCGAGACCCCGGCGGCGCTGCGCGAGCACCACCACGCCGACGTGTCCGGCGGCTGGCTGCGCCCGGCCGTGTTCGGTGCGATGGACGGCCTGGTCACCAACATCGCCCTGATCGCCGGTGTCGGCGGCGGCGGCGTCTCGCCCCGCACCATCGTGCTCACCGGCACCGCCGGCCTGGTGGCCGGCGCCATCTCGATGGCGCTCGGTGAATACACAAGCGTGCGGTCGGCCAACGAGCAGATCGCCGCCGAGGTGGCCAAGGAGCGACGGGAACTGGAGCGGCACCCGGACGCCGAGGCCCGGGAACTCGCCGACATGTGGATCGCCAGGGGCCTGCCGGAAGACCTCGCCGTCCAGGTCGCCGAGGCGGTACGCCGCCACCCGGAGCAGGCGCTGCGCATGCACGTGCAGGAGGAGTTGGGCGTCAACCCGGACGAACAACCCAACCCGTGGGCCGCGGCGCTATCGTCGTTCCTCTGCTTCTCCGTCGGCGCGTTGGTGCCGCTGCTGCCGTACCTCTTCGGGGCGACCAGCCTGGCCCTGGCCCTGGCGGTCGGCGGGCTCGGGCTCTTCGTCGCCGGTGCGGTCGTCTCCCGGTTCACCAACCGCCGGTGGTGGTCCGGTGGGCTGCGCCAGCTGCTGCTCGGCGCCGCCGCCGCGGTGGCGACATACCTGATCGGCGCGCTGATCGGGGTGCAGGGCGGCCTCGGCTGAGTCAGCCGTCGAGCAGGTCGTCGATGGTGCCGTCGACCGGACGGCCACGGGCGGTGAGTTCCGCCGACTGGCGGGCCAGTACGGCACCCACCTCGGTCATGTCCGCCCCGGCCAGCCCGGTCCGCCGTACCGCGTCGCCCGGATCCCGGAAGTAGGTGCGGCTGAGCAGTCCGCTGACCGTGGCCGCGCCGAGTCGGGCCTCGCCGAGCATCAACAGGGCCTGGTCCGTCTCGTACCACTCGGCCAGCCGGGCAGCCCGGGCATGCGCGGCGCTGCCCCGGTACCACGCCCTGCGGGCGGCCGAGGTGAACTCGGCCGGTCGGGCCCGGGCCAGTCGGCCGAGGTGCTCGTCGCGCAGGGTGGCCAGCCACCCGGTCGGGTCGTGCAGGGCCCGCGTGGTCACGTAGCGGTCGGCGGTCAGCGGCCACCGGCTGGTCAGTTGCCGGGCCTGGCGCAGCCGCTCCTCGGCGGCCACGACGGTCAGGTCGACAAGCACGCCGTCAACCCGGCGGGTCGCCGCCGGAGGCCCGGTGCCGGGCCGGTAGGTGACCACCAGCAGCCCGACCTCACCGTCGCCACCGCCGTCGTCGTCGCCGTGGGCCAACGGGCCGTGGACCGCGACCGCGAGCACCTCGGCCGGGAACCGCCGTCGGACGGCTGCGGCCACCCGCTCGGCCACGTCCCACCGGGGATCGTCCGGGTGTTCCTGGACACCGTCCACGCCGACCACCCCGCGTTCGCGCCACTCACCGCGACCTCTCGGTCACCGCACACCCTAACGCCTGTGTCGGGGCTCCCGGTCGAGCCGCGACGGGGGTCAGGTGAGGCGGTCGTCGTCGGGCACCAGCCGGAAGATCCGAATCTCCCGGCCACCGGCCCGCTCCACGTACGTCTCGTAGGCCGGCCACTCGTCGACCAGCAGCCGCCACAGCCGGTCGCGTTCGGCGCCGGAGGCCACCTCGGCGCGTACCGGGATCCGGCGACCCTTGACGTCCACCTCGGCCCTCGGCTCGGCGAGCAGGTTCAGCGACCACGCCGGCTGGTGGGCCTGGCCCCAGTTCGACCCGACGACCACGTATCCGTCGCCGTCGGGCACGTAGAGCAGCGGGTTGCTGCGCGGCCGACCAGACTTGCGGCCGGTCGTGGTGATCACCAGCGACGGTACGAGCCCGAGGGCGACCACCCGGCCCCGGGTCAGCCGCCCGACGGCCCGGTCGACGGGTACCAGCAGCCGGATGGCGGCACCGAACCAGCGGTACCGACCAACCCGGCGGGTGAGGCTTCCCAGCACGGACATCCGCACAGTCTGAGGTGTCGGGTGCCGGTCAGTCCAGACGGCGTTCCACCGGTAGCCGGGACCGGGTGAACAGCGCCGCGCCGAGCATCGCCACCAGTGGTACCCCCACCAGCACACCCAGGGTGAGCCAGGGCATCACAAGCGGGTAGGGCGGTTCAATCGGCCAACTGTCGGCGTACCGCCGGTTGGTGAAGGCCAGCACGATCAGGGCCGAGGCGAGTCCGGCGACGATTCCGAGCGTCGAGCCGAGCACCGCGATCAGGCCAGCCTGGCAGAGCGACAGCAGGCGGCGTACGCCCGGTCCCGCGCCGACCGCGGCGAGGGTGGACAGGTCGGCCCGACCCTCGGCGGCGGCCAGACCGGTGGCGATGCCGGCGGCGCCGACGGTGACCACCGCGGAGACCGCCGCCAGCAACAGCAGTAGCGGGCGGGTGTCGTCGTAGTCCCGGTTCTGCTCCACCGAGATGCCCACGGAGCCGAGCGGGCGGAGCGCGGCATCGAGTTCGTCCTGTTGCTGCTCATCCGGTGGTTGCTGGACGTGCAACGCCCAGCCGATCTGCCGGGTGACGAGCCCGAGCTGGTCGGCGGCGGCGGGGGAGAGCAGCAGCCAGTGCTCACCGAGCCCGGTGTGCAGCGCGTGCCCGGGCACCGTGGTGAGGTCCGCCGGCCGCGTCTCGCTGCCATGTTCGACCCGGAGATCCAGCCGGCCGTCGCGCAGGAAGCGGGCGTCGGTGATCACGGCGCCACCGGAGCGCAGCGTTGCGGTGGCGGCGTCGGCGTCGGCCGGTGCGACGCCGGTGAGCAGCCGCAGCGTGGTGCCGTCGTCCACAGCGACCCGAAGGTAAGGGCCGCTGGGGCTGTCGTCGATGCGCTGGCAGCGGGAGTCGGCGCGCGCCCGCAGTTGGTCGGCGGCGCTGAGCGGCTCGTACGGCTGCCAGGGGCAGGCCCGCTCGGGGGGCATGGTCGCGGTGATCGTGCAGGCGTAGAAGTCCGGCGAGCAGCCCGCTGCCACCAGCGGAGCGATCGTGTCGGCACCGAGCAGTTCCCGCGCCGGGCCACTGATCTGGTCGAGGGCGGGTGGGCGGTCCGACGCGGGATCGCCGCCGGTGGTGACCAGCACGGTGCGTTCCGGCAGCAGCGCCCGGTTCCGCTGATCGCTGCGGGCGTCGTCGCTGGCCAGGAAGAGGCCGAGGGCGACGCTGCCGGCGACTGCGGCCATCACGGCGGAGATGGCCGGCGCGGCCGACGCACGGTTGCGGCTGGCGTCGCGTACCGCGATCCGGGGTGCCAGTGGCAGGAACCGACCGAGCCGGGCCAGCAGTCCCACAAGCGTCGGGGTGGCGAACACCAGCCCCAGTTCGCCCAGGACCAGCCCGGCGAGGATGACCGGCTGCGAGGTGACGACCGCGCCGATCGCGGCCACGACGGTGCCGCCGGCGGCCAGCGCGATGCCGATGGCGAGCCACCGGCGTCGGTGCACGGGTGGGGTGCGCCGTCCGGCGAGCCCGGCCACCACGTCCTGCCGGGCGGCCGTCCACGCCGGTGCCAGCGCGGCCAGGACCCCGGCCAGCACCGCGACCAGCGCGATCACGACCAGGGCCGCGGGCCAGACGCGGTAGCCGCCGAACCGCTGCTGGAAGATGAACTGTTCGACCAGGGGCCGGCCGGCGAAGGCGGCGGCCACGCCGAGCGCGATCCCGGTCACCGCACCGACTACGCCCAGCACCACGCCGTCGGCGAGCACTACCCGACGCAGCTGCACCGCATCGCCACCGGCGACCGCGACCAGGGCCAGTTCCCGTCGCCGACGGCGTACCCCGACGGCGAACGCCGGCCCGACCAGCAGCACCACTTCGAGCAGGCCGAGCCCGCCGACGAGTACGCCGGTGCTGACCGCCTCCACGGTCATCCCGCTCATCCGCGAGTCGACGTACGTGGGCAGCTTCCCGGGCGGCGCGGGTACGCGGGCGGTGACCACGACGCCGTTGCGGTTGAGATGCCGGAAGGTGTCGGCGGTGAGCGGGCCGGGCAGGTCGGCCAGGAACACCTCGTCGGGGTCGGTCTGCGTGGGAGCCCCGGCGGGATGCAGGATGACCATCGGGGTCAGTTGTTCGGGGAGTTCGGCCACGCCGACGACCGTCCAGGTACGGGTGCCGTCCCCGGCATGGACCCGGTCCCCGAGGTCGACGCCGAGGCTGCGACGGGCGGCCAGGTTCACCGCGATCTCGTCGGCGGTGGCCGGTGCCCGGCCGCGGTGGATCCGGGCGGCGCCCTGCCCGAGGGGGTCGGTCAGGTCGATCGCGGTGGCGGTGATGTCGTCGCTGATCCGGTCGCCCTGCCAGGCGCTGAACGGCACCCAGCGACGTACCGCCAGCACCCGGCTGCCCTCGGGCAGCAGCGCGGCGACGTGCTCCGTGGTGACCGGTGCGGTGAGCGGCTGGTCCCGGTCTCCGGAGGTCCAGCCGCTGCCGTCGGAGTTCTGCTCGACCGGGCCGCGCCCCACCATCCGAAGTTCCGCGTCGGCGCTGCCGAGCCGGCGTTCCATCTGCTCGCTCGGGGTCAGCCGGGCCATGTCGACGCTGACCGCGATGAAACTCAACGCCAGCACCGGCAGGATGATCATCGCCAGCACCAGGGTGGTACGCCCGCGCGCCCGCTTCGCCTCGCGTCGGGCGATGCGCAGCGCGGCCCGCCACGATCCGAGCGTCTCGGCCAGCCGTGCGCCGCCGGTCAGCCGGGCCGGTCGACCGCTCACCGGCCGCTGCCGCTGAGCAGGGCCTCCACGCCGGCCAGCGGGGCCGTCGAGTCGACCGTCACGCCGTCGCGCAGGAAGACCACCCGATCCGCCCACGCCGCGTGGCGCGCCTCGTGGGTCACCAGCACACCGGCGGCCCCCGCGTCGACCCGGCGGCGCAGCAGCCGCAGCACCGCCTCCCCGGTCTGCGAGTCGAGCGCCCCGGTCGGCTCGTCGGCCAGCACGAGGCGCCGCTGCCCGACCAACGCCCGGGCGATGGCGACGCGCTGCTGCTGGCCACCGGAAAGCTGGTCCGGGAACCGGTCACCCAGCTCCGACAGCCCCACCTCGGTCAGCGCGTCGAGCGCCAGCCGGCGGGCCGTTCGTACCCGGGTGCCGTCCAGTTCGAGGGGGAGGGCGACGTTCTCCACGGCGGTCAGGCTGCCGATGAGGTTGAGGTTCTGGAAGATGTACCCGATCCGGCGGCGGCGCAGCCGGGCCAGCCCGCGCCGGTCCAGGGCGTGCAGCGGCTGCCCCTCGACGTGCACCTCACCTGCGGTCGGGCTGTCCAACCCGCCGGCCAGGGTGAGCAGGGTGGACTTGCCCGAACCGGAGGGGCCCATCACGGCGACGAGTTCGCCGGGGCGTACAGCCAGGCTCACCCCGCGCAGGGCGTGTACCGCCGCCGGGCCGCTGCCGTGCGTGCGATGCACGTCACGCAGGTCGAGTACCGTGTCGCCGGCCGGTGCGGGGACGGATCCGTCGGGGATGTCGGCGGAGTCCGACGTGGCCCGCGGGTCGGGGGCGGCCGGCATCTGCCTCCCAGCGGCGGTCACCGTCGTGCCTCCTCACCACTGTGGCCCACCGCCTCGGAGAGGGGCGCTGGGCCGGCGGCCGGGGGGCGGTGCCGCACCAGGCTGCTCTCGCAGTGGTCGAGCCAGCGCACCTCGGCCTCGGCCTGGAACACCATCGCGTCCAGCACCAGCCGCCACGGCAGATCCTCCGGACGGTCGCTGGAGTACTTCAGCCGGGTCAACTCCTGCAATGTCCGCATGGTGGCGGTCCGTTGCGTCTGGACCACCGCACGGACGTCCACGCCGGGGGTGGTCAACGCCAGCGCCAGCTTGATCGAAAGCTCGTCGCGGGGGCGGTCGCTGCGGCTGATCGGGGTGGCGAACCACAGGGCCAGGTCCGCCCGCCCGGCGTCGGTGATCTCGTACGGCCGCTGGCCGGCTTCGCTCTCCGGCAGCGGCCTGACCAGACCGTCCCGCTCCAGCCGGGACAGGGTGGTGTAGACCTGCCCGATGTTCAGCGGCCAGGTGGCGCCGGTCGACTCCTCGAAGGCGGCCCTGAGCTGATAGCCGTACATCTGCCCGCGTTCGAGCAGGGCGAGCAGGCCGTGGCGGATGGACATGGACCGGAGTATGCATACCTGGTATGTCGACCGCAACCGGCGTGGACGTGAGTTCGCCTACGCCGGGGTGCGTCAGCCGGCCCGGCTCAGCCGGGGCGACCCGGGAACGGCACGGTCAACGGGGTGATTCCGGCGCTTCGCCGCCAGCGGGTCGCCCGCACCGCGTACTCCACCAGGGCGGCCAGGGCGCGATCCCGCTCGGCACCGGTGCTGACCGGCAGCGCCGCACGCCAGAAGGCCGCCGTACGTTCCTCCACCTGCACGGCGAGGCGCAGTGCGCTGGCCCGATCGGTCACCGGGAAGGGCAACGCGTATCCGGCCCGATCGGGCGGAACGCTGCCGCCGCCGGTGCTCAACTGCATCACCAGGGCGTCCCGGCGGGCCCGATGAGCGGCTTCCGCCTCCACCGCGGCCTTGCGTTCCGCGCCGCTGAGTCGTACCCCGACGGGGCCGTAGGCCCAGATGGCGGCGTACTCGGCGGTGAGGGCGCCGGCGAGCGCCTCGGCGGATTCGCTCATGACGTCACTCCGCTTCGCTCGTTCATCGCAGCGCCTCCAGGTGGGTCGCGCGGGCGGCGGCGACCGAGCCGAGCAGCGCGACGCGTTCGGCGGGCGCCGCCGCGCAGGCCCGGATCGCCGATTCCCGGCCGGCGCGTTCGGACTTCCGCAGCGCGGTCAGCGCGGCTGAGCGATCCGTCGGCGGCGCGTCCGACGGGGCGGCCGTGGGCGTGGCGGAGGCGGTCGCCACGCCGGTCAGCCGGGCGAGTTCCGTGGCGTGCGCCTCGTGCGACTCGGCAAGTGGGAGCAGCCGGGCGGCCAGGTCGGGGTGGGCGGTGGCGGCGGCCCGCAGGCCCGCCGCGAGCCGCAGCGACTCGTCCAGCAGCGGCGCGAGCGGATCGGGCTGCGGCGGTGGCTCGTCGCGGTCGAGCAGGTCACAACCGGTCAGCGGAGCGGCGGCCCCGCCAAGCGCCAGCAGCGCACCGGCCCGCAGTAGGCCGCGTCGGGAAAGCTCGGACGATTCGTCCTGCCGAGTCGTTCTGCCCATCGCCACCGGACAAGTCAACACCATCGCCGCGAGGTGTGTCCGGCGGTGGCGTCGGTGCGCCGCCCGGGCCGTCGTCCGGGCGGCGCGTTACGCTCTGCGCAGCCACCGGCGCGTCCGCACCGGTGGCGTGCCGGCATGGCGTCGGCGAGCAGCGGAAAGGTTTTTCAGATGACGCAGCGTGGCCGTGCCACCAGGACGACGGGGCGACCCCGCGGTGGTCAGGCTGCACGCGCGGGTCAGACCTCCCGCGGTGACCTCGCTGCCCGCCGCGAACGGCTGCGCTCGGTGGTCGCGCCCGTGGTGCAGGCCGCCGGCTACGACCTGGAGGACCTCACCGTCTCCCGAGCCGGTCGCCGGCACGTCGTGCGCGTGATCGTCGACGCCGACGGCGGGATCAACCTGGACGCGGTGGCCGACGTGTCACGCGCGGTATCCACCGCCCTGGACGCGGCCGAGGAGAGCGCCGGCGACATCGTCGCGGGGGAGTACCAGCTCGAGGTCAGTTCGCCGGGGGTGGACCGCCCGTTGACGCTGCCCCGGCACTGGCGCCGCAACGTGGGGCGGCTGGTCCGGGTGACCGTGCGCGGTGGCACGCCGTCCGGGGGCGACCGCCAGGTCACCGGCCGGGTGGCCGACGCCGACACCGAACGGGTGGTGCTGGAGACCGACGCGGACCGCGCGGAGTGGGCCTACGCCGACCTCGGCCCGGGTCGGGTGCAGGTCGAGTTCACCCGCCTCGACGAGCTGGCCGAATCAGAAGACGTCGACGACGATGACGATGTGGAGGACGAGGAGAGGTGAACATCGACCTCGCGGCGCTGCGCGCACTGGAGCGCGAGCGGGAGATCCCGTTCGACACGATCCTCGCGGCGATCGAGACCGCGCTGTTGACCGCGTACCGGCACACCGAGGGTGCCGAGCCGCACGCCCGGGTGGAGATCGATCGGAAGACCGGCGCGGCACTTGTCTACGCCCAGGAGCTGGGCACCGAGGGCTCCGTCGAGCGGGAGTGGGACGACACCCCGCACGACTTCGGCCGGATCGCCGCCATGACCGCCAAGCAGGTGATCCTCCAGCGGCTGCGGGAGGCCACCGACGAGGTGCACTTCGGCGAGTACGTCGGCCGCGACGGTGACCTGGTCACCGGGGTGGTGCAGGCGCACGAGGCGCGGTCCGAGAAGGGCATCGTCACCGTCGACCTGGGCAAGCTGGAGGGTGTGCTGCCGCAGTCGGAGCAGGTGCCCGGCGAGCGGTACACCCACGGTGAGCGGATCCGTTGCGTGGTGGTGCACGTGGCCAAGGGAATGCGTGGCCCGCAGATCACGTTGTCCCGGACGCACCCGAACCTGGTGAAGAAGCTCTTCGCCCTGGAGGTGCCGGAGATCGCAGACGGCACGGTCGAGATTGGCGCGATCGCCCGCGAGGCGGGTCACCGTACGAAGATCGCGGTGCGTTCCACCGCGGCCGGGGTCAACGCCAAGGGTGCCTGCATCGGTCCGATGGGTCAGCGGGTCCGGGCGGTGATGAGCGAACTCCACGGAGAGAAGATCGACATCATCGACTGGTCGGACGACCCGGCGACCTTCGTCGGTAACGCGCTCTCCCCGGCCAAGGCGCTGCGCGTCGAGGTGGTCGACCTGGCCAACCGGGCCGCTCGGGTGACGGTTCCGGATTTCCAGCTCTCGCTCGCGATCGGGCGGGAGGGGCAGAATGCCCGACTTGCTGCCCGACTGACCGGTTGGCGGATCGACATTCGCTCCGACGCCGAACAGACCAGCCCCGCCGGGCAATCCGGAGCTGATCACGTCCGGGAACCGGGCGGAGCGGTGTCGGGTAGCTAGGGGTAGACTTCCACCAGTGGCACGACGCGCGCTGCCGGAGCGCACCTGTGTGGGTTGTCGACGGCGCGCACCGGCCAGTGAATTGCTGCGGATCGTCGCGATTGGCGACGAGGCTGGTTTCAGCCTCCGACCCGATCCGGCCCGCAGGCTGCCGGGTCGGGGAGCGAACATGCACCCGGATCCGGCCTGCTTCGCGCAGGCAGTGCGGCGTCGTGCCTTCGGGCGCGCGCTGCGCGTCGCCGGGGTTCCGGATGACGGGGCCCTCGCGGAGTACCTGACGCGTCAACCACCACGTCCGGTCACCCGACCGGACGAGGGCCGCTAGCAAGGTAGGACGACCGACATGAGCACACGATGAAGTCCCAGAAATGATCAGGCTTCAAGTGCACGAGTGAGGTCGCTGCGGGTGCTGCCCGCACGACCTCGGAGTGAGGAGTGCAGTGGCAGGTAAGGCCCGCGTACACGAGCTTGCAAAAGAGCTCGGGGTCGAAAGCAAGACCGTACTCGCCAAGCTCAAGGAGATGGGCGAGTTCGTCAAGTCCGCGTCGAGCACCGTAGAGGCGCCTGTCGCCCGACGGCTGCGCAGCGCGTTCGTCGCCTCGGGTGGCCCCGGTGCCTCGGCGGCTGCGCCGCCGGCCGCGCCGGCTCCGACGGCGGCAGCACCGACCCCGTCGCCGACCCCCGGCGAGCCTCGGGTCACCGCCAAGCCGACGCCGCCACGGCGTCCGGCGGTGCCCGGGCCGAAGCCGAAGGGGCCGGTGCCCGGTCCGCCGCCAGCGGCGGCCCCGGTCGCCAAGCCGGCGAGTGCTCACGATATCGAGGTGGCCGCCGCCGAGGCGCGTGCCGCCGCGTTGAAGGCTGAGCAGGAGGCCGCGGTCAAGGCCGCCCAGGCCGCCCGCCAGCAGCAGCGGGAGAACGTCCGCCGGGAGCCCCCGGCCGACGGTGGTACCCGTCCGGGTCCCCGACCCGGTCCCGGCACGATGCCGCCCCGCCCGGGTTCTCCGGCTGCGGGTCGTCCCGGTGCCACCAACCCGGGTCCGGGTGGCCGGCAGGGTCGCCCGCCGGCGCGCGGCGCCGGTAACAACCCCTTCGGCATCCAGGGCAGCCAGCAGCAGCGGCCACCGGCCGCCGGTGCCGGTGGTTCCCGGCCCAGCCCGGCCTCGATGCCGCCCCGGCCCAGCCCGGCCTCGATGCCGCCCCGGCCCAGCCCGGCCTCGATGCCGAGCCAGCGTCCGGGTCGTCCCGGTGGCCCGGGTGCCGGTCGTCCCGGTGGGGGCGCCGGTCGTCCCGGTGGTGGCGGCGGTGGCGGTGGCTACCGTGGTGGCCCCGGTGGTGGCGGCGGTGGCGGTGGCTACCGTGGTGGCCCCGGTGGTGGCGGCGGTGGCGGTGGCTACCGTGGTGGCCCCGGTGGTGGCGGTGGCGGTGGATTCCGCCCGGGTGCGCCGGCCGGTGGCGGCGGTCGCCCCGGTGGCGGCGGCCGTGGCCGTGGCGGCGGTGCCGCAGGTGCCTTCGGGCGTCCGGGTGGCAAGCCCACCCGTGGTCGCAAGTCCAAGAAGCAGCGCAGACAGGAGTTCGACAACCTGTCGGCTCCGACCATGAGCTCGGGGGCTCCCCGGGGTCAGGGGCAGACGGTACGCCTCTCCCGTGGCGCCTCGTTGTCGGACTTCGCTGACAAGATCAACGCCAACCCGGGTTCGCTGGTCCAGGAGATGTTCAACCTGGGCGAGATGGTCACCGCGACCCAGTCGTGCTCCGACGACACGCTGCTGCTGCTCGGTGAGCACCTCGGCTTCAACGTGCAGATCGTCAGCCCGGAGGACGAGGACCGCGAGCTGCTCGCGCAGTTCAACATCGACCTCGACGCCGAGGTGGCGGAGGACCGTCTGGTCAGCCGGGCGCCGGTGGTGACCGTCATGGGTCACGTCGACCACGGTAAGACCAAGCTGCTCGACGCGATCCGTAAGGCGAACGTCGTCGCCGGTGAGGCCGGAGGCATCACCCAGCACATCGGTGCCTACCAGGTCCACGTGCCGCACGAGGGCGTGGACCGCGCGGTGACCTTCATCGACACCCCGGGTCACGAGGCGTTCACCGCCATGCGTGCCCGTGGTGCCCAGGTGACGGACATCGTGATCCTGGTGGTCGCGGCCGACGACGGTGTCATGCCGCAGACCATCGAGGCGTTGAACCACGCCAAGGCGGCCGAGGTGCCGATCGTGGTGGCGGTCAACAAGGTCGACAAGCCGGAGGCGAACCCGGACAAGGTCCGCCAGCAGCTGACCGAGTACGGCCTGGTCGCCGAGGAGTACGGCGGCGAGACCATGTTCGTCAACGTGGCCGCGAAGCCCGGCATCGGCATCGAGGAACTGCTCGAAGCGGTGCTGCTCACCGCCGACGCGTCGCTGGAGCTGACCGCTCCGACCGACGGGCCGGCGCAGGGTGTTGCCATCGAGGCGCACCTGGACAAGGGCCGTGGTGCGGTGGCGACGGTGCTGGTGCAGAAGGGCACCCTGCGGGCGGGCGACTCGATCGTCGCCGGTGGGGCGCACGGCCGGGTCCGGGCGATGCTCGACGAGAACGGCAACCAGGTCACCGAGGCGGGTCCGGCGCGTCCGGTCATGGTCCTCGGTCTGACCGCGGTGCCGGGGGCGGGCGACACCTTCCTCGCTGCGGCGGACGACCGCACGGTGCGGCAGATCGCCGAGCAGCGGCAGGCCCGTCGGCGGGCGGCGGCGTTCGCCAACTCCCGTGGCCGGGCCACCCTTGAGACGCTCATGGAGCAGCTCAAGGAGGGCGAGAAGACGTCGCTCAACCTCATCCTCAAGGGTGACGTCTCCGGTTCGGTGGAGGCCCTGGAGGACGCGCTGTTCAACCTCGACATCCCCGAGGAGGTTCAGCTCAAGGTCCTCGACCGGGGCGTCGGCGCGATCACCGAGAGCAACGTCATGCTCGCGAGCGCCTCGTCCGAGCCGGTCACGATCATCGGCTTCAACGTGCGGGCCTCGAACAAGGTCCGCGAGATGGCCGACCGCGAGGGCGTGGAGATCCGGTACTACACCGTCATCTACCAGGCCATCGAGGAGATCGAGGCGGCGCTCAAGGGCCTGCTCAAGCCGGAGTACGAGGAGGTCGAGCTCGGCACCGCGGAGATCCGCGACGTGTTCCGCTCGTCCAAGATCGGCAACATCTCCGGTTGCATCGTCCGGTCGGGTGTCATCCGACGGAACGCGAAGGCGCGCCTGCTGCGCGACGGCACGGTCGTGGCGGACAACCTCACGGTCAGCTCGCTCAAGCGGTTCAAGGACGACGCGACGGAGGTCCGGGAGGGCTTCGAGTGCGGTCTGACTCTGGGTGGTTACAACAACGTCCAGGTCGGCGACGTGATCGAGACCTTCGAGATGCGGGAGAAGGTTCGCGCCTGATCCTGCGGTGACGCACTGATCAAGGGGTTTACGCCGACCGGCGTAAACCCCTTGATCATGTGGGGTGGGGTAGGGGTAGTGTCCCCAGACGATGTACACCGCAACCGCAGTATTCGACCTGCTGCTACCGGGGGACTCCCGGTCGCTGAAGGCCAAGAGGTCGTACGTGCGGCCGATCGTCGCGGCGCTCCGCCGGTTCGACGTGTCGGCCGCCGAGGTGGGGGCGCTCGACCTGCACGGGCGAGCGGAGATAGGAGTGGCGGTGGTGGCCGCCGAGGCGGCACACGCCCATGAGGTGCTCGACTCGTGCGAGCGTCTGGTGGCGGGCCGTCCGGAGGTCGAACTGCTGTCGGTGCGTCGTCGGTGGTACGGCGACGACGACTGAGTCGGCTGAACGCCGCCCCGCACGCCGGGGGCGGACGGCGCGGGTAGGGTTCGAGTGTTGGGGTCGGTGCGGGCTCCGGTGACGCCGGCGTCGCCGGTCCCGCCCGGTAGCGGGACGCCGTGGAGGTGGCGGAGATGACGGATGCGGCCAAGGTACGCCGGCACGCGGAGCGGGTGCGCGAACTGGTCGCGTCGGTGGTGCGGAGTCAGATCAAGGATCCCCGACTCGGCATGATCACCATCACCGACGCCCGGATCACCGCCGACCTGCGTGACGCCACGGTCTTCTACACCGTGCTCGGCGACGCGGCGGCCCAGGCGGGCACCGCCGCCGCGCTGGACAGCGCCAAGGGCATGCTGCGCAGCACGGTCGGCAAGGCTCTCGGGCTGCGCCACTCGCCGACGCTGACCTTCGTCCTAGACGACGTTCAGGATCAGGTCAAGCACATCGACGACCTGCTAGCCGCGGCCCGTAACGCGGACGCCGAGGTGCAGCGCCTGGCGGCGAGGGCCGAGTACGCCGGTGAGGCGCAGCCGTACCGCCTCGACGATGACGAGGACGGCGCCGATGACGAGGACGAGCCCGACGGGACCGCCGACGATGCCCGGGGCGGGGACCGTCGGTGACCACTCCCTCCGGTGGTGCCGTGACCGAGCCGGATCCCGCCGTGCGGCGGCAACCCGGCCCCGGCCGGGTCGGTGCGGTCGCAGGCGGTCAGCCGGCCCCGGCGACGGCGACCGCAGGTCCGCACGGTCCGGTCGACTCGCCCGGGTCGAGTCCGTCCGCGTCGACATCCGTCGGCCCGACCGAAGCCGGGCCGGCACCCGCCGGGCCGACCGAGGCCGACTGGGCCGCCGCGGTGGCAGCGGTCCGCCAGTTGCCCGCCGACGGCCGGGTGCTGCTGATCTGCCACGTCAACCCGGACGGTGACGCGCTGGGCAGCATGCTCGGCTTCGCGCTCGGGCTGCGGCGACTCGGCGTACGCCGGTTGCAGGCCACCTTCCCCGGTCCGCCGGAGGTGCCCGAGCCGTTGCGCGGCCTGCCCGGTCTCGAGCTGCTGGTGCCGGAGGCGGAGGTGGAACCCGAGCCGGATCTGGTCATCTGCTTCGACGCGGCGAGTGAGTCGCGGCTCGGTGAGCTGGCCGACCGGTTGACCGGGAAGGGCACCGCGCTGGTGCTCGACCACCACGCCTCGAACCGTGGCTTCGGCGACGTGAACCTGGTCGACCCGGGGGCGGCGGCGACCTCCGTACTCGCCGAGCAGCTACTGGACCGGCTCGGCGTGCCGTTGGACGCCGGCATCGCCGAGTGCCTGTACGTGGCGTTGAGCACCGACACGGGATCGTTCCGGTTCGACGCGACCACCCCGGCGGTGCACGAGATGGCGGCCCGGCTGTTGGCCACCGGGATCCGTCCTGGTGACATCTCGCGGCGGGTGTTCGACAGCCGGCCGTTCGGCGCGGTGCGGCTTTTCGGTGAGGTGCTCGGGCGAGCCCGGCTGGAGCCCGATGAGGCCGGCGGGCAGGGCCTGGTCTGGACGTACGCGACCCTGGACGACCTGGCCCGCCACGAGCAGCGGCCGTACGTGCTGGAGGCGCTGATCGATCCGGTGCGCTGCACCGCCGAGGCCGACGTGAGTTGCGTGGTCAAGCAGACCGCGCCGGGGGTGTGGGCGGTCTCCCTGCGCAGCAAGGGTGCGACGGACGTGAGTCGGGTGGCTGTCGCGCTGGGCGGTGGTGGGCATCGGCTGGCCGCCGGTTTCACCGGCCGTGGCACGGTGGACGAAGTCATCGAGCAGATCAGGACCCAGTTGCGGGCGTACGCCCCGAGGAGCGGCACCGACCAGCAGGGGTGATTTCAGGGTCGGCTCCGGGGCGTCGGCGCTTCGGCACCTGGACAGGGCGGGGAGAATCGGATGATGGAGCAGCCCCACGATCTCACCGTCGACGCCCCTCGCACCTGGGAGCGGCCGGTCGTCTGCGTACCGGTGCTTGTCGCTCTCTCACTGGTGGGCGGCCGCTTCTCGTCCTTCTCGACCGAGGCGAACGTCTATGTGTTCGGTGCCGGCGGGGTGCTGATCTGGCTCGGTTTGACCAAGCGGGTGCAGGCCCGCCCGGCCCCTGAGCGGTTGCGACCCGGCGCGGTCTGGTGGGCGCTGCCGGTGGTGGTCTTCGGGATCTTCGAGGGGGTCACCTTCATCGCGGCGGCCGGTGACGACTTCCCCACCTTCTCCCTGCTGGCCGACCCGCTGCTGGAGGACCGACTGGTCCGTTCGGCGGCCTGGTTGGTGTGGCTGTCGGCGTTCTGGGGACTGGTGCGGCGATGATGCGGGCACTGGCGATCGGCGGGTTCCTGGTCGGGTTGGCGCTGTTCGGGCTGATCGAGTGGCTGGCCCGACGGGAGGGCTCGAAGATCCCGACACTCGGCGAACTCTGCGCATACGTCATGCGGTACGAGGTCGGTCCGGTGCCGGTGGGCCGGATCGGGTTGTTCGGCTTCTGGTGGTGGATCGGCTGGCACTTCCTGGCTCGATGACGGGATTCGATCCGTCCAGATCGCGGGAACAGCGCGCACCATGTGGACCTGAACGATAACTTGGGAAACGGCTGGCGCCGCTTCGGCGCAGGTCAGGGGCGGAGCCATACCCGGTGCCGCTCCGCTCCAGGGTTGACCGACCCGGGCCACCAGGCCGCCCATCCGCCGCTCCGGCGACCCCGGAACCGGCTTTCGGGCGACAGTCGTAGCACCGCCCGTGACGCGCCGCCGCGCTCGGTGACGCGTGCCCTGGAAGGGGTTCACCATGGCCGCCAAGCCCAAGCCCGAGACCACTGACGAGGCCCGTGAGCAGGCCCGTCGCGCCCTGCAGACCTCCATGGACACCCGTCAGTGACGGTGTTCGACCGGTGGTGACGTCCCGCCGCCGACGCGTACGGCGTCACCGCCGGTCCGGTCCTCCTCCCGTGCCGCCGGGCTGGACCGCCGCTGCCCCGACCACCCGGGGGGAACGTTCGTCCGGGTAAGTGGTGGGTAAGCTTGCTCCCCTTACGCCTAACGTGCCACCATCGGCGGCGATGAGTCAGTCGACAATTGCCACCGGCCGGGTTGCGTCGCCGCGTCGAATCGCCGCGCTCGCCCTGCCCGCCCTCGTGGTGCTCGCCGCCGAGCCGCTCTACGTGCTCGTCGACACGGCGGTTGTCGGCCACCTGGGCCGGGTGCCCCTGGCGGCGGTGGCCGTGGGTGGCACCGTGATGACCCTCACCGCCTGGCTGGGGACCGTGGTCGCGTACGGCACGACCGGCCGCGCGGCTCGCCGGTTCGGTGCCGGGGACCGCGCCGCCGCGGTGGCCGAGGGGGTCCAGGCATCCTGGTCGGCCCTTGGCGTCGGGCTGGCGGTCGTCATCGGCATGCAGTTCGGCGGTGGTGCCCTCGCGGGTGCCCTGGCCGGCGGTGGTGAGGTGGCCGTCGCCGCCGCAGAGTGGCTGCGCATCGCCGCGTTCGGTGCCCCCGGGCTGCTGCTCGCCGCCGCCGGCAACGGCTGGCTGCGGGGTGTGCAGGACACCCGCCGGCCGCTGCTCTTCGTGGTCGGCCCCAACGTGCTCTCCGCGGTGCTCTGCCCGGTGCTGGTCTACCCGGTCGGCATGGGGCTGATCGGCTCGGCGGTGGCGAACGTGATCGCGCAGACCCTCTCCGGTGCCCTCTTCGCCGCCGCCCTGGTCGCCGAGCGGGTGGCCCTGCGCCCGCGTCCCCGGATCATCGGCCAGCAACTGGTGCTCAGCCGGGACCTGCTGATCCGCGGGGTGGCCTTCCAGGCCAGCTTCCTGTCCGCCACGGCCGTGGCCGCCCGGTTCGGTGCCGCCACGGTCGGCGCCCACCAGATCGCCGTACAGCTCTGGTTCTTCGCGGCGCTGGTGCTCGACGCCTTGGCCATCGCCGCGCAGGCGCTGGTGGGGGCGGCGCTCGGCGGTGGTGACGACGCGACGGCGCGGGCGCTGGCCCGCCGGATCGGCCGGTTGGGCGCGATCTGCGGTACGGCGTTCGCGGTGCTCGCGGCGGCCGGTGCCGGCGTGGTGCCCACCTGGTTCAGCTCCGATCGGGCGGTACACGAGCAGGCGCTGGTCGCCTGGCCCTGGTTCGCCGCGATGCTGCCGCTGGCCGGGGTGGTGTTCGCCCTCGACGGGGTGCTGATCGGCGCGGGTGACATCCGTTATCTGCGCAACCTCACCATGGCCGGCGCGCTCGGCGGATTCCTGCCGGCGATCTGGCTGGCGTACGCCCTCGACCTGGGCCTCGGTGGCATCTGGGCCGGGCTGATGCTGTTCACCGTCATCCGCCTGATCGGGCTGCTGCTGCGACTACGCAGCGGTGCGTGGGCGGTGACCGGCGCGGTCCGCGGCGAGGAGCGCGTTGCCGCCTGATCAGGCCTGGCTGTAGAGCGCGTAGATGAGTAGCACCAGGGCCAGACTCACCACGAAGGAGACGAGCATGGCGATCACCTTCACGGTGTTCGGGTAACGGTCGCGGAGGCGTCGTCGTCCCTGCCAGGCCCACCAGCGGCGCCGGACCGTGCCGGCCCCGGGCAGAGCGGCCACCCCCTCGGCGATCCGGACGCCGAGCGTGCGTCTCGGCGGCGGTGGATCCAGCATCCAGTCCGGCAGTACGCTGGGCTGGTCGGGCGTACGCAGACGGACCGAATCGTCGGGCCGGCGTGTTCGATCGGGCGTGGTCATCTCGTTCTCCCCGTGGCCTGCCGGCGCGGCACTCACCGCCGCCGATGTGCCCATCGTGTCAGGGAGATACCAACGCGAACATCCGATTTTCGGCGGCCCGTCCGGTGCTCGGGGCGGCAGGCCGGTCTGGCAGGCTTGCACGCCGTGAGCACAGACGGCCTGATCGTGGTGGACAAGTCCGGCGGTATGACCTCGCACGACGTGGTCGCCCGGATCCGCCGGCTGGCCCGGACCCGACGCGTCGGTCACGGCGGGACGCTCGATCCGATGGCCACCGGGGTTCTGGTGATCGGGGTGGGCCGGGCCACCCGGCTGCTGACGTACGTGATCGGTGCGGACAAGAGCTACGCGGCGACCATCCGGCTGGGGCAGGCCACGGTCACCGACGACGCGGAGGGTGACGTGATCGCCACCACGCCCGCCGGGATGCTCACCGACGAGGCGGTCCGGGGCGTTCTGACCGGAATGACCGGGGAGATCGACCAGGTACCGAGCGCGGTGAGCGCCATCAAAGTCAACGGGCAGCGGGCGTACAAACGGGTCCGTGAGGGGGAGAGCGTCGACCTGCCGGCCCGGCGGGTCACCGTCTCCCGGCTCGACGTGCTGGCGATCCGGCGTGACCGGCCCGACGTGGTCGACGTCGACGTCGACGTGGCCTGCTCGACCGGGACGTACATCCGGGCGATCGCCCGCGACGCCGGCCTGGCGCTCGGGGTCGGCGGCCACCTGACCGCGCTGCGTCGTACCGCCGTGGGTGGGTTCACCCTGGCGGAGGCCCTGACCCTCGACGAGCTGGAGCGCCGCGCACCGGACGTGGTGGGGCTGCCGCTCGCGGCCGCCGCCGACCGGTTCTTCCCCCGCCGGGACGCCACCGCCGAGGAGGCGAAGGTGCTCTCCCACGGCGGTCCGCTCGACCCGGTCGGCCACACCGGGCCGTACGCGGTCTTCGATCCGGCCGGCGGGCTGATCGCTATCGTCAGCGAGCGGGCCGGCCGGGCCCGCGCGGAGATCGTGCTCGCCCCGGCCTGATGCCGGGTGCCCGACGGCCGACCGCCGACGGTCGGGGCCAACGACAGCGGAGGAGCAGCATGCAGCGGTGGCGGGGGTACGACGCGGCGCCCGGTGGCTGGGGACGGTCGGTCGTCACCATCGGCGTCTTCGACGGTGTGCACAAGGGGCACCAGGCGACGATCGGGCACGCCGTGGCCCGCGCCCGTGAACTCGGCGTGCAGTCGGTGGTGGTCACCTTCGACCCGCACCCGGCCGAGGTGGTGCGGCCCGGTTCCCATCCGGCCGTGCTGACCGAGCCGTCCCGCAAGGCGGAGCTGATCGAGGCCCTCGGTGCGGACGTGCTCTGTGTGATCCCGTTCACGCCAGAGGTCTCCCGGTTGTCGGCCGAGGCGTTCGTGCACGACGTGCTTGTCGAGCACCTGCACGCCGCACTCGTGGTGGTGGGCGAGAACTTCCGGTTCGGCCACCGGGCCGCCGGTGACGTGGCGCTGCTGGAGCGGCTCGGCCGCACGTTCGGCTTCGCCGTCGAAGGGGCGCCGCTGGTGGCCGCGGCCGGCACGGTCTTCTCCTCGACGTACATCAGATCCTGCGTCGACGCGGGTGACGTGACCGCAGCGGCCGACGCGCTCGGCCGCCCACACCGGCTGGAGGGTGTGGTTGTCCGCGGTGACCAGCGCGGGCGTGAACTCGGCTACCCGACCGCGAACCTGCTCTGCCACCGGTACGCGGCGGTCCCGGCCGACGGCGTCTACGCCGCCCGGATGATCCGTCGGGGGCAGCGGCAGCCGCTCGCCGCCGCCGTGTCGATCGGCACGAACCCGACCTTCTCCGGCCGGGAGCGGCGGATCGAGGCGTACGCGCTGAACTTCGACGGCGACCTCTACGGCGAGCGGCTGGCGCTGGACTTCGTGGCGCATCTGCGCGGGCAGGCCCGCTTCGACTCGATCGAGCCGCTGATCGCCCAGATCGCCCAGGACGTCGAGCGGACCCGCCGGGTTCTGGGCTGACCGGTCACCGACCCGCCCGTGGCCCTTGACCGCCCGGGTCGGGTGGGTGCTGGTAGGCTGGCTGAGACGTCGGCTGACCGACGTGGGGCCTCGCCTGCCTGCTCGACGCCGCGGGTGCGAGGACCGTCCGTCACCGGTGCCGTAGCCCGGCCCGACGGACCGCATTGAGACAACCCACCAGAACAGGGAGAACATGGCGCTCGACCAGCAGTCCAAGGCCAAGATCCGCGAGGAGTACGCGACCGCCGAGGGTGACACCGGGTCGCCCGAGGTGCAGGTCGCGGTCCTCACCAAGCGGATCGCCGATCTCACCGAGCACCTGAAGGTGCACAAGCACGACCACCACAGCCGCCGTGGGCTGCTGCTGCTGGTCGGCCGTCGCCGCCGGTTGCTCAACTACGTTCAGAAGAAGGACATCAACCGCTACCGGTCGCTCATCGAGCGGCTCGGCCTGCGCCGGTGACGTGACGGGGGAGTGGCCCACCAGGTCACTCCCCCGTCGGCGTCCCAACCGAGAAACGGGCCACGACCACCCAGACAAGGGAGCGTCGGCGTACCGGTCTCCGGTAGTGGCCTCCGGGCACCCTGGCATCCCGCCGGTGGTCCCGGGCGCTTCGATCGAAGACCGGCCGTCCGCACAGCTCCCGCGTCGTGGCCCCCGATGCGAAGGAGCATTGAAGCAGCATGACCGAGACCAAACTCGGCACCGAAACCCGCACCGCCGTGATCGACAACGGGTCGTTCGGCACCCGTGAGATCACCTTCTCGACCGGCCGGCTGGCCCGACAGGCCGCCGGGTCCGTCATCGCCCAGCTCGGCGAGACGGTCGTCCTCTCCGCCACCACCGCCGGCAAGCAGCCGAAGGAGCAGTTCGACTTCTTCCCGCTGACCGTCGACGTGGAGGAGCGGATGTACGCCGCGGGCCGCATCCCCGGCTCGTTCTTCCGCCGCGAGGGTCGGCCCAGCGAGGACGCCATCCTCACCTGCCGCCTGATCGACCGGCCGCTGCGCCCGTCGTTCGTCAAGGGCCTGCGCAACGAGGTCCAGGTCGTCGAGACGATCCTCGCGCTCGACCCGCAGCACCCGTACGACGTGGTCGCGATCAACGCCGCGTCGATGTCGACCAAGCTGTCCGGCCTGCCGTTCTCCGGCCCGATCGGCGCCACCCGGATGGCCCACGTGGACGGCCAGTGGGTCGCCTTCCCGACCCACGAGGAGCTGGCTCGGGCAACCTTCGACATGGTGGTGGCCGGCCGGGCCCTCGTGGACGGCGACGTCGCGATCATGATGGTCGAGGCGGAAGCCACCGAGCACACCGTGAAGCTGGTCGCCGGCGGGGCACCCGCCCCGACCGAGGAGGTCGTGGCCAGCGGCCTGGAGGCCGCCAAGCCCGCCATCCGCGAGCTGTGCCGGGCGCAGAGCGAGCTGGCCGAGGTCGCCGCCAAGCCGATCGCCGAGTTCCCGGTCTTCCTGGACTACCAGGACGACGCGTACGACGCGGTCGTCGAACTGGCCCGCGCCGACGTCGCCGAGGCCCTGCAGATCGCCGGCAAGGCCGACCGCGAAGGGGCCCTGGACGCGATCAAGCTGCGTGTGCAGGAGGAACTCGGCTCTCGCTTCGAGGGCCGGGAGAAGGAACTCTCCGCGGCCTTCCGCTCGCTGACCAAGTCCGAGGTGCGTAGCCGGGTGCTGCGCGAGCAGGTCCGCATCGACGGTCGCGGTCCGCGTGACATCCGCCCGCTGAGCGCCGAGGTGGGCGTGCTGCCCCGGGTGCACGGCTCGGCGCTGTTCGAGCGCGGCGAGACCCAGATCCTCGGCGTCACCACGCTCAACATGCTGCGCATGGAGCAGGCGCTGGACACCCTCTCCCCGGAGAAGTCCAAGCGCTACATGCACAACTACAACTTCCCGCCGTATTCCACCGGCGAGACCGGCCGGGTCGGCTCGCCGAAGCGTCGCGAGATCGGGCACGGTGCCCTCGCGGAGCGGGCGCTGATCCCGGTGCTGCCCTCGCGGGAGGAGTTCCCGTACGCCATCCGGCAGGTCTCCGAGGCGCTCGGCTCCAACGGCTCCACCTCGATGGGCTCGGTCTGCGCCTCGACGCTGGGCCTGCTCAGCGCCGGTGTGCCGCTGAAGGCACCGGTCGCCGGCATCGCCATGGGCCTCATCTCCGACGAGGTCGACGGCAAGACCCAGTACGTCACGCTTACCGACATCCTCGGTGCCGAGGACGCCTTCGGCGACATGGACTTCAAGGTCGCCGGTACCCGTGACTTCGTCACCGCGTTGCAGCTCGACACCAAGCTCGACGGCATCCCGTCGGACGTGCTGGCCGCCGCGCTTCAGCAGGCCCACGAGGCACGGCAGACGATTCTCGACGTGATGCAGCGGGCGATCGAGGCTCCGGCCGAGATGTCCGACTACGCGCCCCGGGTGACCACCGTGAAGATCCCGGTCGACAAGATCGGCATGGTGATCGGCCCGAAGGGTCAGACCATCAACGCCATCCAGGACGAGACCGGCGCCGAGATCTCCATCGAGGACGACGGCACCATCTACGTCGGCGCGACAAACGGCCCGTCGGCGCAGGCCGCGGTCGAGCGGATCAACGCGATCGCCAACCCGACCCTGCCCAAGATGGGTGACCGGTTCCTCGGCACGGTGGTGAAGACCGCTCCGTTCGGCGCGTTCGTCTCGCTGCTGCCGGGCCGCGACGGCCTGCTGCACATCTCCAAGGTGGGCGACGGTAAGCGGGTCGAGAAGGTCGAGGACTTCCTCAACGTCGGTGACCGGGTCGAGGTCGAGATCGCCGACATCGACCAGCGCGGCAAGATCTACCTGGACAAGGTCCGCCCGGAGGGTGCCGAGGCGCCGGACGCCGCAGCCGGCGAGGAGCGGCCCGCCGGCCGCGACCGGGGTGGCGACCGGGGTCCGCGTGACCGGGGCGACCGCGAGCGCGGTGGCGACCGGGGCGGTCGTGGCCCCGAGCGTGGTGAAGGTGGCGAGGGCGGCGGCGACAACCGTCCCCGACGCCGTACCCGGCACAGCTGACCAATGAACCGCTGACCGGCCGGGCGACACCGTCGCCCGGCCGGTTCGTCAACTCGTCCACCGCCTCGTCGTACTGGAAGCAGGTTGCCGTGAGCCGCACCCGGCGTTCGTCACTCCCCACGATCACACCTGGGGTGACACCGCCCGGTGCCGGCCGACGTGCCACCGCGACCGCCCGGGCCGCCGGTGGGTCGACCCGGGCGGTGACCCGGACCCTGAGCGACGATCCGCTGGGCGGCACGGTACGCCGCACGGTGCTGCCGAACGGGCTGCGCGTACTCACCGAGGCGATTCCGGCCATGCGCAGCGTCTCGTTCGGCATCTGGGTGGCCGTCGGCTCGCGGGACGAGACCGGCCCGCAGGCCGGTGCCGCCCACTTCCTGGAACACCTGCTGTTCAAGGGCACCCACAAGCGGAACGCGCTGGAGATCTCCTCGGCGATCGAGGCCGTGGGCGGCGAGACCAACGCCTTCACCACGAAGGAATACACCTGCTACTACGCCCGGGTGCTGGACGAGGACCTGCCCCTGGCCATCGACGTCATGTGCGATTTGGTCGCCGACTCGGTGCTGGAGCCGGCCGACGTGGAGACCGAGCGCGGCGTGATCCTCGAAGAGATCGCCATGCACGACGACGAGCCCGGCGACGAGGTGCACGACCTGTTCGCCCAGGCCGTCTACGGTGACCATCCGCTGGGCCGGCTGATCTCCGGCACCGCCGACACCGTCACCCCGATGACCCGCCGGCAGATCCAGAGCTTCTACCGGCGACGCTACGTCGCACCCCAGATCGTCATCGCCGCCGCCGGCAACCTCGACCACACCGCCGTGGTGCGGCTGGTCCGCCAGGGACTGCGGGGCACCCCGCTGGACACCGACCCGGCGGCGCCCGCGCCGCACCGGCCGGCCACGCCCCGGGTACGCACCCGGGCCGCTTCCACCGTCGTGGAGGAGAAGGAGACCGAGCAGGCGCACGTCGTGCTGGGCTGCCCGGGCATCGACCGGCTCGACGAGCGCCGCTTCGCCCTCGGCGTGCTCAACAACGTGCTCGGCGGAGGCATGTCCAGCCGGCTGTTCCAGGAGATCCGGGAGCGCCGTGGCCTCGCCTACTCCGTCTACTCCTACGCCAGCCAGTACGCCGACAGTGGCCTGTTCGGCGTCTACGCCGGCTGCGCCCCGGGGCGGGTCGACGAGGTGCTGGAGCTGACCCGGGCCGAGTTGGCGCGTACCGCCGCGCACGGCATCACCGAGGCGGAGCTGGCCCGGGGCAAGGGGATGAGCAAGGGCTCGTTCGTGCTCGGTTTGGAGGACACCGGTTCCCGGATGAGCCGGCTGGCCAAGGGCGAGTTGCTCTACGGTGACCTGGTGCCGGTCAACGAGTTGCTGGACCGGGTCGACGCGGTGACCCTCGACGACGTCAACGGCCTCGCCGCCGAGCTGCTGGACCGGCCGATGTCCCTCGCCGTCGTCGGTCCGTTCGCCGGCCGGAACTTCAACGCCTGATCCTAAGGCCGACCGGGTGCGTGCGGTGCACCCCCGGGGTGTCCGCGTCCCGATTGGGATAGGTTGTGCCGCGTGACTGACGAGCAGGAGAAGGGCACGATCAAGGTCGGCGTGCTGGGCGCCGGCGGCCGGATGGGTGCCGAGGTGTGCCGGGCCGTCGAGGCGGCCACCGACATGAAGCTGGTGGCGACTGTCGACCAGGACGACTGGCTGGTCAGCGCCGCCGATGCCGGGGCGGAGGTGCTCGTCGACTTCACCACCCCCGACGTCGTGATGGACAACCTGCACTGGTGCATCGACCAGGGCATCCACGCGGTGGTCGGCACCAGCGGCTTCACCGAGCAGCGGATCGAGCAGGTGCGCGGCTGGCTGGCCGGCCGGCCCGACGTGGGCGTGGTGATCGCCCCCAACTTCGGCCTCGGTGCGGTACTGATGATGCAGTTCGCCGCCCGCGCCGCCCGCTACTTCGAGTCGGTCGAGATCGTCGAGCAGCACCATCCGCGCAAGCTCGACGCGCCCAGCGGCACCGCCATGCACACCGCGCGCCTGGTCGCGGCGGCCCGCGCCGAGGCCGGCCTCGGCGCGGTGCCGGACGCCACGAAGGACGAGATGGGCGGTGCCCGCGGTGCCGACGTCGACGGGGTACGCGTGCACGCCGTGCGGGCCACCGGACTCGTCGCCCACCAGGAGGTGCTCTTCGGCACCACCGGCGAGACGCTGACCATCCGGCACGACTCGTACGACCGGGTCTCGTTCATGCCCGGTGTGCTGCTCGCGGTACGCGCGGTGCGGAACCGGCCCGGCCTGACCCTCGGCCTGGACGCCCTGCTCGACTGAGCGACTGCCGGCCCCGGCCGGCGACCGGCGGGTCTGGTCAGCCGGCCTGGGGCGGTTCGGTGGGGACGGCGACGTGCAGGCGCAACTGGGGGACCAACATGTCGTCGACGTCGAGCGCGCGTCCCGCGCCGTCGGGTTCCCAGCCGGCGGTGGTGAGGAACTTGCGGGACGCCTGGTCGCCCTCGAACACCCACGCCACCGCCCGGTCGAAGCCGGACTCCCGCCACAGGTCGACGCTGGCGGCGAGCAGCCGGGAGCCGTGCCCGCGTCGGCCCCAGCGGGGCTCGACCAGCAGGTCGGTCACCGCCACCACGTCCGCGCCGAGCGCGTCGGACGGTTCGTTCGGTGCCAGCGCCTCGGCATCGGCCGGACCGGAGGCGGCGAAGCCCACCAGATACGATTGCTCGGCCTGTTCGACGGCGACCAGCACCCGGTGGGTGCCGCCGGGCGGCTGGCGCACCGAGGCGTCCCAGCGTTCGGCCAGCAACGCCTCGTCGAGGCCGTCCAGCACCTCCCGGGGCAGCAGTCGCCGGTAGGCGACCCGCCAGGTGGCGAGCTGGATGCGGGCGATCTCGGCGGCGTCCTCCGGACGCGCCGGGCGGACGTACCCGAGACTCATGGCACGACAGCCTACGCAGGGTGAGGGAGGCGACGGTGGCGCAGGGTGCCAGGCGGACGGTCGGACAGGTCGCCGCGGTGATCGTGCTCGCCGTCGCGGTGGCCGGGTTCCTGTCCGTGGCGGCCGTTCGGCACGGCTTCTTCGACCTGCAGGTCTACCGGGGCGCCCTGGTGTGGTGGGTGCACGACGGCGGGGAGATCTACGACTACCTCAAGCCCGGCACCCAGTACGGCTTCACGTACCCACCGTTCGCCGCCCTGGTGATGCTGCCGATGGCGTACCTGTCCTGGCATGCGGCGATCGTGGTGAGCGTGGCCGCCGGCGTGGTGACCAGCGCGGTGCTGATCTGGTGGCTGCTGGATCCGGTGTCCCGGCGCGCCGGCTGGACGCGCTGGTTCGCCTTCGCGGTGGCGCTGTGCCTGGTCGCCGCCTTCGAACCGATGCGCGAGACGATCAACTTCGGCCAGGTCAACACGCTGCTGCTCTTCCTGGTCGCGGTGGATCTGCTCCGGCTGCTGCCGGGTGGCAGCAGATGGGCCGGGATCGGCATCGGCCTGGCCACCGCGATCAAGCTCACGCCGGGCATCTTCATCGTCTACCTGCTGGTGACCCGGCGCTGGCGCGCGGCGGTGACCGCGTCAGGGGCCGCGACCGCCGCGACCATCCTCGCCGCGGCCCTGTTCCCGGACGCCTCCCGGGAGTTCCTGACCAGCGCGCTGTGGAACACCGGGCGCGTCGGTGAGCTGGCCTTCGTCTCCAACCAGTCGCTGCGGGGCGTGGTGGCCCGGCTCGACCCGCAGAGCCCCAGCACGCTGGCCTGGCTGCTGCTGGTCGTCGCGACGCTGGTGCTCTGGGCGTGGCGGTCCCGGGCCGCGGCGTCCGTGGGCGACGAGGCCACCGGGCTGGCCCTGACCGGCGCGGTGATGTGCTTGGTCAGCCCGGTCACCTGGGTGCATCACCTGGTCTGGCTGCTGCCGGGCCTGCTGCTGCTGGTGGACCGGGGCATGGCCGCACCGCCGGGTGGCCGCCGCCGTCGGACCCTGCTGGCCTGCGCGACCATCGGGTACGCGTTCCTGATCAGCCGGATCGTCTGGGCGTGGGAGGAGGACTTCACCGGTCTGGACGGTTTCCTGTTCGGCAACACCTACGTCTGGATCAGCCTGGCGTTGCTGGCCTTCCTGCCCGTGCGTCCGGTCCCACCCCGGTCGCAGTCGGATCCAGCGTCGTCGTCGGATTCAGCCGCCGTCGAGGCGGCCGGTGTACCGCAGCTCGACCAGCCCGATCGACGGTCGCCCGCCGGACAACGGCACCGGATAGGTCGACCGCTCACCGTCCGGTGACAACCCGGCCCGCTCGTAGAACCGGCGGGCCCGGTCGTTGTCCGCCAGCACCCAGAGCCGGTACTCCGTCCAGCCGGATTCGCGCAGGCCCGCCCGGGCCGCCGCGAACAGCGCCCGAGCGGTGCCGTCACCCCAGTGGTCGGGCGTGACGTAGAGGCTCACCACCTCGCCGTACGCCGGGTCGAGGTCACCGCGATCCTGGTTGTTGCGGTACGGCCCGAAGGTGGTGAACCCGACGAGCGTGCCGTGCTCCTCGGCGAGCAGGGTGGTGAACGGATGATCCGGGTCGGCGGTGCCGAGGGCCCGGCGGCGCTGCGCCCAGGCGACCGGGTTGAGCCGGTTCAACACCTCGTCCGGCATGATTCCGGCGTAGCCGGCCTGCCAGCCGCGTACGTGCACCCGGGCCACCGCCTCGGCGTCGTCGGGCTGCTCACGGCGGATGCTGGGCATGGAAGTAGTTCTAGGCCGCCAGGGCGGGCAGGTCCAGTGTCCGCACCGATGTCGTACGCCTGCCGTAGCCTGCCTGCGATGGCCGCACCGGAATCGCTCTCGCTCGCCCAGGCCCGCCGCGTCGCGTTGGCCGCACAGGGCTTCGCCGATCCGGCGCCCACCGGGGCGCCCACCCGCCGGCACCTGCGTCGGGTGCTCGACCGGATCGGCTTGATCCAGATGGATTCGGTAAACGTGCTGCAACGGGCGCACTACCTGCCGCTCTACAGCCGGCTCGGGCCCTACCCCACCACTCTGCTCGACTCCGCCGCCTACCGCCGGCCCCGTGAGTTGTTCGAGTACTGGGGCCACGAGGCGTCGTTGGTGCCGGTCGCCCTGCATCCGGCGCTGCGCTGGCGGATGGCGCGGGCACACGCCGACGCCTGGGGCGGGATGCGCCGCATCGCCGCCGAGCAGCCGGCCCTGGTCGCCTGGGTACGCGACGAGGTGGCCGCCCGGGGGCCGCTCACCGTGGCCGAGATCGAGCACGACGTGCCCCGCCAGACCGGCAACTGGGGGTGGAACTGGTCGGCGGTGAAGCAGGCCCTGGAATACCTCTTCTGGGCCGGCGAGGTGTGCGCGGCACAGCGCACCACCTCGTTCGCCCGCCGCTACGACCTGCCCGAACGGGTGTTGCCGGCGCAGGTGCTGGACGCGCCGACGCCGACCGACGCGCAGGCGTACCGCACCCTGGTGGGCGTCGCGGCCCGGTCGCTCGGGGTGGCCGCGGAGCCGGAGCTGCGCGACTATTTCCGGCTGCCGGTGGCCGGCGCGAGGCAGGCCATCGCCGAGTTGGTCGAGGCGGGAGAGCTGCGACCGGTCACCGTGCAGGGGTGGCGGCAGCCGGCCTGGTTGCACGCCGAGGCCCGGCTACCCCGCTGGGTGCGCGGCAACGGCCTGGTGAGCCCCTTCGATCCGCTGGTCTGGGAGCGCGCCCGCACCGAGCGGCTGTTCGGCTTCAGCTACCGCATCGAGATCTACGTGCCCGCACCGCAACGCGTGTACGGCTACTACGTGCTGCCGTTCCGCCAGGGCGAGCGCTTCACCGCCCGGGTCGACCTGAAGGCGGACCGCAAGTCCGGGGTGCTGCTGGTGCCGGCCGCCTGGGTCGAGCCGGGCGTCGACCCGGGGGAGACGGCGATCGCCCTGGCCGCCGAGCTGTACCGCCTGGCCGATTGGCTCGGCCTGGACACGGTGGCGCCGCCGGCCGCCGGTGACCTCGCGGCACCGCTGGCCGCCGCGTTGGTGGGCGTGGCCGGTGTACGGTGAGGTCCGTGACGAGCGTTGACCGATCGGACGCTGCCCAACCGCACCCCGCCATGGAGTCGTGCGCTTCCGGCGGCACACCGGTCCCGGCCGGGCATCCACACGGTGCGCCGGTGGACGGGGCCGCGCAGGGCGACTGGGCGGCTGCTTACCCGGCCGGCTATCCGGTGGTCGAGTCCGACCGGCTCACCCGGTTCGTGACCCGGATGCACGCTCGCACGCCGCGCTGGGTGGTGCCGTTGGCCGCGGTCGGCTGTGTCGCCGCCGGCATCGGGTACACGCTGCTCAGCGATCCCACCCGATCCGCGCCCGACGCCCTGCCGACCTGCCTGCTCAAGATGACCACCGGGCTGGACTGCCCGGGTTGCGGCGGCACCCGCGCGCTCTGGTACGTGCTGCACGCCGATCTGCCGGCCGCCGCCCGCCACCACTTCCTCTTCGTCTTCGCGCTGCCCTTCCTGGCGTACCTCTTCGTCGCCTGGGCCGGTCGGCAGGCGTTCGGTTGGCGGCTTCCCGAGCTACGCATCGGCCCGAAGCTGATCGGCGGGTTCCTCGCCGCCTGGCTGGCCTTCTCGGTGGTCCGCAACCTCCCCTGGCCCCCCTTCACCGCCCTCTACGTCTAGGTCCGAACCCTCAGCATTGCTCCGCGGGTGGCTGTCGACGTGACATACCTCGTGGTCTGTTCGCCGTCCGGCCCGCCGGCCGCTGCCCGCTGCCCGGTCCGCTACAGTCCCAGGAATGCCGGAGATGGTGCAGCCCCAGGTCAAGCTGATCGCGTGGACCCACTTCGATCCGCCGGAGGACGTTCCCTGGTCGACCGATGCCGACGGGGGGCAGGCGCTCGCGGAGTTCGCCGGGCGGGCCTGCTACCAGAGCTGGAAGAAGCCGAACCCGGCGACGGCGACGAACGCCGGGTACCTGGCGCACATTCTGGAGGTCGGCCACCTCTCGGTGCTGGAGCACGGCTCGGTGAGCTTCTACTTCACCGGCGTGTCCCGCTCGTTCACCCATGAGCTGATCCGGCACCGCCACTTCTCGTACTCCCAGCTGTCGCAGCGGTACGTGCCGGAGCGGGACGCCGCGATGGTGGAGCCGACGGTCATCGCCGACGACCCGGAACTGCACAAGCGGTTCGTCGAGGCCGCCGAGGCGAGCGTACGGGCCTACAACGAGCTGCTGGAGGGGCTGGAACGGCGCTTCGCCGACGTGGCGAACCCGACTCTGCGGCGCAAGCAGGCCCGCCAGGCGGCCCGCGCGGTGCTGCCGAACGCCACCGAGACCCGCATCGTGGTGACGGGCAACTATCGGGCCTGGCGGCACTTCATCGGTATGCGTGCCACCGAGCACGCCGACGTGGAGATCCGTGAGCTGGCGGTGGAATGCCTCCGACAGTTGCAGCGGGTCGCGCCGAACGTCTTCGCCGACTTCACCATCTCGACGCTGCCCGACGGCACGGAGGTGGCGCAGAGCCCGTACGCCCAGGTGTCCTGAACGGCGTCCGGCCGCCCACCCGGGGGTGGTGAGGCCTTCCCCGGTGGCCGGCCGTCGGCCGTCCGATAGGTTGTCACCATGACGCACGACCACCTCGACGCTCCGGTTCGAACGGCCTCCCGTCCGTTCGGCCGGGTGCTCACGGCCATGGTGACCCCGTTCACCGCCGACGGGGCGCTCGACCTCGACGGCGCGGCACGGCTGGCGGATCATCTGGTCGCGGAGCAGGGCAACGACGCCCTGGTGGTCAACGGCACGACCGGCGAGTCACCGACCACCACCGACGCCGAGAAGGAACGCCTGATCCGGGTCGTGGTGGAGGCGGTCGGCGACCGGGCCCGGGTGGTGGCGGGGGTCGGCACCAACGACACCCGGCACACCATCGAGCTGGCGACCTCGGCGGAGAAGGCCGGTGCGCACGGGCTGCTGGTGGTCACGCCCTACTACAGCAAGCCGCCGCAGGCCGGTCTGCTGCGCCACTTCACCGCGGTGGCCGACGCCACCGGGCTGCCGGTGATGCTGTACGACATCCCGCACCGCGCCGGTGTGGCGATCGAGACCGAGACCCTGGTCCAGCTCGCCGAGCACGGCCGGATCGTCGCGGTCAAGGACGCCAAGGGCGACCTGACGGCGACGAGCTGGGTGACCAGCCGGGCGGAGCTGGCGTACTACAGCGGCGAGGACTCGCTCACCCTGCCCGCCCTGGCCGTCGGCTGCGTCGGCGTGGTGGGCACCTCCACACACTTCACCGGTGCCGAGACCAAGCGGATGATCGAGGCGTACGACACGGGGGACACGGCAACCGCACTGGCGCTGCACCGCCGCCTGCTGCCGCTGTTCACGGGGATCTTCCGTACCCAGGGCGTGATCCTGGTCAAGGCTGGCCTGGCGGTGCGGGGCCTGCCGGGTGGACCGGTCCGTCCGCCGCTGGTGAACGCCACCGATGGCGAGATCGCCCAGCTGCGCGCCGACTGCGCGGCGGCGGGCCTGCCGCTCCCTGAATGATCAAACGACACGACGGACGCCGGGTGACGGCGTCGCAGAATGAGGTGAACGCGTGACCGAGGCGCACAACGAGGAGGCCCAACTTCCACCGCCGCTGCCGGAGGGCGGACTGCGGATCATACCGCTCGGCGGGCTCGGCGCCATCGGCCGGAACATGACCGTCTTCGAGTACGACGGCAAGCTGCTGGTCGTCGACTGCGGCGTGCTCTTCCCGGACGTGGAACAGCCCGGTGTCGACCTGATCCTGCCGGACTTCGGCCCGATCCTCGACCGGCTCGATGACATCCAGGCGATCGTGCTGACGCACGGCCACGAGGATCACATCGGTGCGGTGCCCTACCTGCTCGCACACAAGCCCGACATTCCGCTCGTCGGCTCGCAGTTCACCCTCGCGCTGGTGGAGGCGAAGCTGGCCGAGCGGCGTATCCAGCCGTACACGCTGACGGTGCGGGAAGGCGGCCGGGAGCGGCTCGGCCCGTTCGAGTGTGAGTTCTTCGCGGTGAACCACTCGATTCCCGACGCGCTCGCGGTGGCCATCCGGACCCCGGCCGGGCTGGTGCTGCACACCGGCGACTTCAAGATGGACCAGCTGCCGCTGGACGGCCGGATCACCGACCTGGCCGGCTTCGCCCGGCTCGGCGCCGAGGGCGTGGACCTGCTGCTGTCGGACTCCACGAACGCGGAGATCCCTGGCTTCGTCACGCCCGAGCGGGAGATCGGTCCGGTCCTCGACGCGATCTTCGCGAAGGCCCGGGGCCGGATCATCGTCGCCTCGTTCGCCTCCCACGTGCACCGGGTGCAGCAGGTCTTCGACTCGGCTCTCGAGCACGGTCGCAAGGTCGCTCTGATCGGTCGGTCGATGGTCCGCAACATGGGCATCGCGCGGGATCTGGGCCTGCTGAACATCCCGGCCGGCCTGGTCGTCGGGCTCGACGAGGCGACCTCGATGCCGCCCGAGCAGATCGTGCTGATGTCCACGGGTTCGCAGGGTGAGCCGATGAGTGCCCTGGGCCGGATGGCCAGCGGTGATCACCGGCACATCACCATCGCACCCGGCGACACGGTGGTGCTCGCCTCGTCGCTGGTGCCGGGGAACGAAACCTCCGTCTACCGGGTGATCAACCGGCTGGCCCGGGCCGGTGCGGTGGTCGTGCACAAGGACGTGGCGAAGGTGCACGTCTCCGGGCACGCCCCGGCCGGGGAACTGCTCTACCTGCTGAACGTGGTCCGGCCCAGCAACCTGATGCCGGTGCACGGTGAGTGGCGGCACCTGCGTGCGCACGCCCGGCTGGGCATCGAGTCCGGCGTGGCGGCGGACCGGGTGGTGCTCTGCGAGGACGGCGACGTGGTCGACCTGGTGGAGGGGCGGGCCAGCCTGGTGGGTCACGTCAAGAGCCGGTACGTCTACGTCGACGGCCTGGCCGTCGGCGACGTCAGCGAGTCACTGCTCACCGAGCGGCGCATCCTCGGCGACGGTGGCTTCATCGCCGCGACCGTCGTGGTCGACTCGGTCACCGGCAAGGTGGTCGCCGGTCCGACCGTCTCGGCCAAGGGCTTCTCCGAGGATCCGGGGGCGTTCAACGCGGTGATCCCGCTGGTGACCGAGGCGCTCAACCGGGCCGCCGCGGACGGGATCACCGACCCGCACCAGCTCCAGCAGATCGTCCGGCGCACCGTGGGCCGCTGGGTCAACGACGCGTACCGTCGTCGCCCGATGATCGTTCCCACCGTCGTCGAGGTCTGAACACCGCGCGTACCGGACCGGTTCCGATGGGCCACCGCACCCGGCGGGTGGTGGCCCATTGGCGTCAGCAAATCGATTGATCGGCGTGCGAGTTCAACCGTTCGAGCGGTTTGCCCGTACTCCGAGCCGGCAGGCGTGACCGCGCCAGCCGGGAGGAGCATGGCGGATGGACCGCAGACGATTGACAGCCATCGGTGTCGCGGTGGCGGCTCTGGGCGCGGCGGCGGCCGTCGCCCTGCCGTCGTTCGCCGGTGACGGTGGCGCGCCGGTCGGCGCACCGACCAGCGGGGCGGTAGAGGGCGCCGACCCGGACGTGGTCGAGGCGATGCGACGGGACCTGCGGCTGGACGAGTCGCAGGTGGCCGCGCGACTGAAGACCGAACGCTGGGCCTCCGGGGTGGTCGACCGGCTCCGGGCGGACCTCGGCGCGGCCTACGGCGGCAGCTGGCTCAGCGCCGACGGCAGCGAACTCAACGTGGCGGTCGCCGACGAGGCACAGGCACAGCGGGTCCGGGCCGCCGGGGCAGTGCCGAAGGTGGTCGAGCGTGGGGTCGGCCAGCTCGACACCCTCAAGACCCGGATGGACCGTACCGCCGCCCGCGCCCGACAGGTCTCCGGCTGGTACGTCGACGTCGCCTCGAACACCGTCGTGGTGCTCGCGGAGCCGGGCGCGGAGGCGGCCGGGTGGCGTTTCGTGGCCCGCGCCGGCGTGCCGCGGACCGCGGTGCGGATGGCCACCGAGGAACAGCCACGGCTCTTCGCCGACGTACGCGGTGGCGAGCCGTTCTTCGTCGGCAGCGGCCGTTGCTCGGTCGGCTTCGCGGTGACTGGTGGCTTCGTCACCGCGGGACACTGCGGGCGGGTCGGTGCCCGCACCACCGGTGCCGACCGGGCACCGCAGGGCGTCTTCCGGGCCTCGTCGTTCCCCGGTGACGACTGGGCCTTCGTGCAGGTCAACAACAACACCAGGGTGCTGCCGGAGGTGACCGACTTCCGGGGCGGGGTGGCCCGGGTGGCCGGTTCGCAGGAGGTGCCGGTGGGTTCGTCGATCTGCCGCTCCGGCTCCACCACCGGCGTCAGCTGCGGCACCGTGCAGGCCCGCAACGCCACCGTCCGTTACCCGGAAGGGCTGGTCAGCGGGCTGGTGCGGACAAACGTCTGCGCCGAACCCGGTGACTCCGGTGGCTCGTGGATCTCAGGTAACCAGGCGCAGGGCGTGACCTCCGGTGGATCCGGCGACTGCGTCCGTGGTGGCACCACGTTCTACCAGCCGGTCAACGAGATCCTCCAGCGCAACAACCTGACCCTGCTCACCACGCAGAACTTCCGCGCCCTGAGCAGCCGGCGCTGATCCGCCGATCCCGGCCGGGTGCTGTTCCGCGCCCGGCCGGGACGGGTCAGGGTAGGGCGGCGACCGCCGCCGCGTACGCCACACCGGTGCGGACCGCCGCGTCGACAAGCACCGCGACCTGATCCGGAGCGACACCGTACGCCAGGTCGGTGGTCACCTCGCCGGCCAGCACCAGCTCACCGTCGCCCGGATCGTGCACGTACGCCTTGGGGAGCAGCCGGTCCCGGTTCCACGCGTTGCAGAAGGCGTACGCCTCGGTGCGCCGGGAGGCCGCCAGCCGACGCCCGGCCACCACCCGGGCGTGCAGGATGTCGTGGCGTTCTCCGGCCCGCCGGAACTGGATCACCGCGTCGCCCCAGCGTCCCAGCACCGTGCCGGCGGCGTCGACGGTGTAGCCGTCACCCCGCCGGTCCAGCGCGTCGGTGATCATGGTCACGGTCAACGCGCCGACCTCGTCGCCGGCCAACTCGGTGCCACCGCCGTCCGGTCCCGGCCGGTCGTCGGGCTCCCCGTCCGGCCCGAACTCGTCGGCCGACTCGAACTCCTCGTCGGCGGGCAGCGGCACCGCCGGGGCGAGCGGACGCTCGGCCAGCCAGGCGGCCATCCGGCCGGACTGGTGCCCGGTGCCGTTGCGGGCGTCGAAGCTACCGGCCAGCGTGGTCGCGACGGCGAGCAGTTCGGCACCGAGCTGGCCCACCGTGACCTCTGCCGCCGGTCGCCCACCGTACGCCGGCCGGCGCACCACCCGGTCGGCGGCCGTCTCGCCCGCCAGCGCGCAGACCAGCGCCCCCGCCGCGGCGAACTCCATTACGGACAGATCCTCGTGCGGCCGGTCCAGTCGGGGCAGCTGCTCGACGACGATCTCCACACCGCGGTCGAGGTACCCACCGAGTGCACAGAAGCGCAGGTGGGTGGCGAGGTAACCGAAACCGTCGGGTTCCGCCCGGTGCCGCCGGTACGCCCGTACGTGCGCGCGGCCCGCCCGCTGCGCGTGGCCCGCCCACAGCCAGGGCAGCAGCGCCGCGGCCAGGGCCGCCTCCGGCTGGGCGGTGCAGCCGGCCGGCGCGTCGAGCAGCGGATCGAGCACGTCGAGCGCGGTAGCCCAGTCACCCCAGCCGGCCAGCAACTCCGCCTGCCGTACGGGCAGGCAGTCGGGGCACCCGGCAGCCGGGTCGGGTGCCCCGGCCCGCCACCGTGCCAGCCAGCGTCGGGCGGCGGGCTCGTCGCCCACGTGGTCGGCGATCCGGCACCGCAGCTGCGCCACCAGCGCCGCGTTCGCCTCGCCACCTTCCTCGGTGAGCCCGTGCAGTACGCCGCGAGCCTGGTCCAGGCCGATGCGCGGGGTGCCGAGCAGCGCCTCGACGGCGTACCGCCGATAGCGGCGCAGCGTGTCGTCGTCCGGTTCCGCCGCACGCAGGCAACGCCGGACCGGCTCGAACAGCCGCCACCGTTCGCCGCCGCGCAGGTGCGTCTCGACCAGCTCGGACCAGGCGTCCAGGGCGGTTCGCCGATCGCCATCCGCCTCGGCGAGAGCGGCTATCCGTTCCAACTCGCCGACGCGCACCTCGCCGTCGGGCATGTCCCTCGCGTCGGCGAGGGCGGCGGCGGTCCGCCGGTCGGTGCGTACGCCGTCGGCCGCCCGGCCGCTGACGTGGGCCCGGCCGCGGCTCCTACGGCCGCCGGGGACCGGCCCCGTCACGGGCGTCCCGTTCCCGCGAGCCGGCCCACCTCGTCGGCCAGCCGGCAGCCGGCCGAGATGCCCCGGTCGAGCAGCCGGTCCAGTTGGTGCGGGGTGACGCCCCTCTCCAGGTCGGTGATGACCTCGCCGCAGACCCGGGCCTGACCGGCGTCGTCGACGTGCACGAACGCCTTCGGCCAGAACCGGTCACGGTTCCAGGTGTTGCAGAAGTCGTGCAGCCGCGGCACGTCCTCGACCGCGAAGGCGGGCGCGGCGACGGTGCGTACCTGGAGCAGTTCCCCGGCGTCGCCGGCGCGGAGGAACCAGATGTGCCCCTGCGCCCACCTGCCCACCAGCGCACCGTCGGCGTCGTCGGCCACGGTGTCGCCGCGGTGGCTCAGCACGGCGGAGACGAGCTGCCGGGTCAGCGGCCGCAGCGTCGACGGATGACCCGCCAACGGGTCGCCGGCACGGTCCTCGAATTCCGGCGACCCCATCGGACACTCCCTCGCGAGGCGAATATCACGGCAGGCGGCGGGGACCACGTTGCGACACGCGGAGCGACCACGATGACCGGCCAATCACCCGGCCCGCCGTTACGGTGATGCTATGGCGGGCCGTACCCCTCAGGCGAGTCGGCGGCGCGGCGCGTCGCCGCGTGGCAGCACGAACAGTCGTGCCCGCCAGCCGGCCAAGAAGACCCGTACGCCGGTGCGGCGCCGCACCTCGACGAGGGGGCCGGGCCCGGCCGCGTACGTCGGTCGGGCGATCCAGGCGCTGTGGATGGGGCTGGCCAACGGGGTCGGCTGGGCGGTGCGCGCCGCCGGCCGGCAGGCCGCCTCGGCCCGCGATCTCGACCCGGAGCACCGCCGCGACGGCGCCGGCCTGCTGCTCATCGGTTTCGCCCTGCTCGGTGCGGGCGCGATCTGGTTCTCGGCGGCCGGCCCGGTCGGTGCCCGACTGGCCGACACGGTGCGACTCTTCCTCGGTGCGATCTCCATCGTGGTGCCGGTGCTGCTGGGCATCGGCGCATGGCGGCTGATGCGTCAGCCCGGCGACCCCGAGCATCGGGGGCGGGGGCTGGTCGGCTGGGGTTCCATGCTGGTCTCCACCGCGGCACTGCTGCACATCGGCCAGCAGCCGGCCGGCCCGGGCGAGCGGGACTTCGCCGGTGGCCTGATCGGCGCCGGCGTCGGCAGCGTGCTGGAGCGGGCGGTCACCGCCTGGGTGGCGGTGCCGCTGCTTGTCCTGCTGCTGGTGTTCGGGTTGCTGGTGGTCACCGCGACGCCGATCAACAAGATCCCCGAGCGGCTCGGTCTGCTGGCCGGCAGCATGGTCGGGCAGGACGACCCGGAGACGACGGAGGCGCCCGCGACACCGGCCCGGCGACGCCCCACCAAGCGCACGGCGCCGCCGGTCGACCCGGACGAGTTCGACGACCTGGACGGCGCGGACCTGCAGGAGACCATGGTCCTGCCGCGCAAGGCGCCGTCCCGGGTGCCGGCCAGCCGCAAGCCCGCCGAGCCGCCGGAGCACTCGCCCGCGCCGACCCGGGCCGAGCAACTCGCGCTGACCGGCCTGGCCGGCGACTACACGCTGCCCCCGTCGAACATGCTCGGCAGTGGGGCCGCCCCGAAGACCCGCAGCAAGGCCAACGACGAGGTGATCGCCGCGCTCACCGGCGTCTTCGACCAGTTCGACGTGGACGCGGCGGTGACCGGCTTCACCCGGGGTCCGACGGTGACCCGCTACGAGGTCGAACTGGGCCACGGCGTCAAGGTCGAGCGGATCACCCAACTCTCCCGCAACATCGCGTACGCGGTGAAGTCCCCGGACGTGCGCATCCTGAGCCCGATCCCGGGCAAGAGCGCGGTGGGTGTGGAGATCCCGAACACCGACCCGGAGAACGTGGCCCTCGGCGACGTGCTGCGCTCGCGCGCCGCCACCAGCGACCACCATCCGATGGTGGTCGCCCTCGGCAAGGACATCGAGGGCGGCTACGTGGTGGCCAACCTGGCGAAGATGCCGCACATCCTGATCGCGGGGGCCACCGGCGCGGGCAAGGCTCTAGCCCTGGACACGCCGATAGCCACGCCTGAGGGCTGGTCAACCATGGGCGACTTGCGTGTGGGGGACCGGGTGTTCGACGAGCAGGGCCGGCCATGCACGGTGGTGGCCGCCACGCCTACGATGCTTGGCCGGCCGTGCTACGAGGTCGAGTTCTCCGACGGCACAGTGATCGTGGCTGACGCCAACCACGAATGGCGTACGACGACGCGTGCCGGGCGCACTCAGCGCAGGCATGGGTGGAAGGACGGGTCCTACTGGTCGCCGGAGGATCGCGGCCTGATCTCCGGCCGGTTGGCCAAGGTACTGGCGGAGCCGGATCGCCCAGTGTCGAGCAGAGAAATCTTGACGGAACTCGGACCGCAGTTCCGGAACGTTCTATACCGGATTCTCGGGAGTATGCAGAAGCAGCCGACGCTCGGCCGTGCGCGGTATGAGCGAGACGGTCGTCTGATCACTCGTTGGGTTTCCACCTACTCCCGCCATCAGGTGTACGAGGCTCTGTACATGCGGGTGAACGACCCTGGTCGGTCAGGCGGCAGGGAGCATCACGACCGAGGCACAGTGACGACGGCAAGCATTGCAGCGACCCTGCGGGTCGGACGGAACAAGCAGTGGGCCAACCACGCGGTGGACGTGGCCGGTCCGTTGAGCTGCACCGAACAGGAACTGCCTATCGAGCCCTACACCCTGGGTTGCTGGTTGGGTGACGGGACGACCGGTTCTGCCATGCTTACCTCCGCGGACGACGAGATCCTCGATCAGATCCGCTTGGACGGTTACATGCTGACCAAGCATCCGGGTAGCAAGCTTCACTACACCATCTCGAACCGTCACGACCGCGATCGACGTGTCGCAGAAGCTCTACTGCTCGTAGATCAGGGCATGAGTGGGCCGGCGGCGGCCAGCCACGTCGGCGTCTCGACCACAGCCGTGTATCTCGCGCGGAAGCAGCGTGGACAATCTGGCGCCATCACCTCACCGATACCGCCCGGTCCCGGCCGGGAGGCGTACCGGACGATGCGTGCTCTCTTCCGGGATATCGGGGAGAAGCACATCCCTCCGCCCTATCTGAGGGCCTCCGAGCCGCAGCGGCGAGCTCTGCTGGCTGGTTTGCTGGACACCGATGGCACCGTCTCGAAGCGGGGCGGTGTGGAACTGGCGCTCACAAACGACCGGCTTGCCCGGGACGCTCTCGAACTCATCCTCAGCCTCGGCTACCAGGCGACGATGACAACGAAGGCCGTTCGGGGAAGGAAGCCGACCACCTCCACCTGTTACCGGATTCGCTTCACTCCCAAGGACAAGGTGTTCCGGCTCAGCCGTAAGCTGAGCCGGCAGGTGGTGGCCACCCGGTCCACGACATCGCGGCGGTACATCGTTGATGTGCGGCCGGTACCGTCGGTGCCTGTCCGGTGCATCCAGGTGGACAGTCCGAGCCACATGTACCTGGCCAGCCTGGCCTGCATACCGACCCATAACTCGAGCATCCTCAACTCGCTGCTCGTGTCGGTTCTGACCCGGGCGACGCCGGACGAGGTGCGGCTGCTGCTGATCGACCCGAAGCGGGTCGAGATGACCGGTTACGAGGGCATCCCGCACCTGGTCACCCCGATCGTGACGAACGCCAAGAAGGCGGCCGACTCGCTCGAATGGGTCGTCCGAGAGATGGACATGCGCTACGACGACCTCGCCGCGAACGGGGTCCGGCACATCGACGACTTCAACCGGAAGGTGCGCAACGGCGAGATCAAGGCGCCACCGGGCAGTGAGCGGGAGATGCGTCCGTACCCGTACCTGCTGGTGATCGTGGACGAGTTGGCCGACCTGATGATGGTGGCCCCGCGCGACGTCGAGGACTCGATCGTGCGGATCACCCAGCTCGCCCGGGCCGCCGGCATCCACCTGGTGCTCGCCACCCAACGGCCCTCGGTCGACGTGGTGACCGGCCTGATCAAAGCCAACGTGCCGTCCCGGCTGGCGTTCGCCACCTCCTCGCTTGCCGACTCCCGGGTCATCCTCGACCAGCCGGGCGCGGAGAAGCTGCTCGGGCGCGGTGACGGGCTGTTCCTGCCGATGGGGGCCTCGAAGCCGGTGCGGATCCAGGGTGCCTGGGTCACCGAGCGCGAGATCAACGATGTGGTGAAGTTCTGCAAGGACCAGCGTGAGCCGGAGTTCCGCCCGGACGTGCTGGCCCCCGCGCAGGACAGCAAGAAGAAGATCGACGAGGACATCGGCGACGACCTGGACCTGCTGGTGCAGGCGGTCGAACTGGTGGTCACCTCGCAGTTCGGCTCGACCTCGATGCTGCAACGCAAGTTGCGGGTCGGCTTCGCGAAGGCGGGCCGGCTGATGGACCTGATGGAGACCCGGGGCGTGGTCGGCCCCTCGGAGGGCTCCAAGGCGCGCGACGTGCTGGTCAAGCCGGACGAGTTGGAAGAGGTCCTGGAGGGCCTGCGGGGCGGCGATGGCTGAGCCGACGGCACCGGCCAGCGAGCTGTTTCCGATCATCACGGCCGCCGATCTGGACGCCGCACTGCGCTTCTACGAGGGCCTGCTGGGCCGCCGCGTCGAGTACCGCTTCCCGGAGACCGGGGAGGCCGCGTACGTCTCGCTGCGCTTCGGTGACGGTCAGTTGGGCATCGGGCGTCAGGAGCCCGACGGGCAGCCCGCCGGGCCGGCAACCCTCTGGGTGTACGTCGCGGACTGCGCCGCGGCGCTGGCCCGGCTGGCCAGGGCGGGCGTGGAGGTGATCGCCGAGCCGCAGACGCAGCCGTGGGGCGAGCGGATGGCGATCGTCCGCGACCCGGACGGCAACCGGGTCCTGGTCGCCGACCACGGCTGACCAACCTTCGTTACTCAAGGTGAATTCCCGCCCGGGAACTCAACGCAGGGGTGAAACAGGTCATGGAGACGGCCCGCCGCGGAATGCGGCGGGCCGTCGAGGTCGGCGGGATCAGAGGGCGCTGAGGATCAGCATGCTCAGCAGCATGGCGACCACGTTGGCCGCGGCGGCGTACCAGCCGAGCGGTTTGTCACCGAGCACCGCGCCGACGACGCCGAGGACCAGACCGATGACTCCGAAGAGGACCGGGTTGAGCAGCAGCGCGAGTACCGCGCACACGAAACCCACAATGGTGCAGATGCGGGCGGCGCTGGTCGAGCGGACGGTGCTGGTGGCCATGTCTTCCTCCAAGGGATGAGTCTCAGGTCTGCTGTCCGCGTCTCTACCCACTACGGACGTTCGTCACGCCCACGCCGTGCAGACTCGCCACCCGCCCGCGACTCAGTGGAACAGCTTGAGCCCGACCACGCCGGCCACCACCAGCAGCAAACTGAGCAGGCGGGGCAGGTTGGCCGGCTCGCCGAGCGCCACCATGCCGACGACGGCGGTGCCGACCGCGCCGATGCCGACCCACACCGCGTAGCCGGTGCCAACCGGAATCTCCCGCAGCGCGTACGCCAGCCCGGCCATGCTCAGCACCAGTGTGATCGCGAAGACCACCGAGGCGACGGGTCGGGTGAATCCGGCGGAGCGGTCCAGGGCGATCGCCCAGGCCGTTTCGAGCAGTCCGGAGAGCACCAGCACGATCCAGGCCATCGGGTCACCTCTTCGGCAGTGGCCCGGCCACCGGGGCCGGGACGAGTCGGGTCCATGATCCGGGGCGTCTTGCCTGACCGGGTACGCCCACGACTCGTCCGGGGCGGCCACGCGGGCCGCCGGAATCGACCGTAGCACCGGGTCGAGGGGTGTCCGGGTGAGACGGATCACCCGGGATGGACTTCAAGCTTGCTTCAAGCTGCACCATGGATCCGTGACCGTGCTCATCTCCGATCCGGAGGTCGCCGCCGCGCTGGACGCAGCGACCTCGGTCGACGCGATGCGTCAGGCCCTGCTCGCCGCGTACGACGGGCGGCTCGTCGCGCCGCCCCGGGCCGCCGCGTCGCTCGGCGCCGGCCGGATGGTGCTCACCGCCGGGCACCTCGTCGGGCAGTGGTACGGATACCGGGCGTACGACACGTTCGGGCACCCGGAGACCGAGCAGGTGGTGGTGCTGCACGACGGGCGGACCGGCGCGGTACGGGCTGTGGCCGTGGGGGAGGAACTGGGTTCCCGGCGCACCGGTGCGCTGGGCGGGGTGGCGGTGGACACGCTGGCCCGCGCGGACGCGGCCACCGTCGGCGTGATCGGTTCCGGCGGTCAGGCGTGGACCCAGGTCTGGGCCACCGCCGCCGTGCGACGCCTGCGGGAGGTGACCGTGCACAGCCGCTCGGCGGCGCGTCGGGAGGCGTTCGCCGCCCGGGTGTGGGCCGAACTCGGCATCCCGGCCCGCGCCGTGGACACCGCCCGGGAGGCGGTACGCGACCGGGACGTGGTGGTGTTGGCCACCACCAGCCCGACACCGGTGCTGAGCGCTGCCGACCTGCGCCCCGGAACCCACGTCAACGCGGTCGGCTTCAAGCAGGTGGACCGCGCGGAGTTCGGCACCGACCTGCTCGACGCGGCCGCCGTGCTGGCCAGTGATTCGGTGGCGCAGGCGATGTCGTACGCCCCGCCGATGCTCGCCGCGCTGCCGCCGTACGCCTCCCGGCTGCGCGACCTGGGCGCGGTGCTGGCCGGCAGGGCACCCGGTAGGACCGGCGCGGACCAGATCTCGGTCTTCTGCTCGGTCGGTCTGGCCGGCACCGAGGTCTTCCTGCTCGACCGCGTGGTCCGGATCCTCGCCACGGCGGTCTGACCCGACCCGGCGCAGACCGCCGTCGCCGGTGTGGGCTCCGCCGCCCGGTACCCTCGGATGGTGTCTGCCACCTCCTCGCCTTCCCCCGATGGTCGCCGGGTCGCACTGCTGACCCTGGGCTGTGCCCGCAACGAGGTCGACTCGGAGGAGCTGGCCGCCCGCCTGCACGCCGACGGCTGGCAGGTGACCACCGACGGCGAAGGCGCCGACGTGGTGGTCGTCAACACCTGCGGGTTCGTGGAGAAGGCCAAGCAGGACTCCATCCAGACGCTGCTGGCCGCCGCCGACACCGGGGCGAAGGTGGTGGCCGCTGGCTGCATGGCCGAGCGGTACGGCCGGGAACTGGCCGACAGCCTCCCCGAGGCGCAGGCGGTGCTCAGCTTCGACGACTACCCCGACATCGCCGCCCGGCTGGACGCGGTGGTGGCCGGCCGGGAGGTCGCCGCGCACACCCCCCGCGACCGGCGTGAGCTGCTGCCGCTGACCCCGGTCGCGCGGCGCGACAGCGCGGTCTCCCTGCCCGGGCACGGCCGCAACACCGACGTCGACGAGCACACCCCGGCCCACCTGCGTACGGTGCTGCGTCGCCGGTTGGACAGCGGCCCGGTGGCCTCGCTCAAGCTGGCCAGCGGCTGCGACCGGCGATGCGCGTTCTGCGCCATTCCCGCCTTCCGGGGCGCCTTCGTCTCGCGTACCCCGGACGAGCTGCTCGCCGAGGCCGAGTGGCTGGCCAAGAGCGGCGTCCGGGAACTCGTGCTGGTCAGCGAGAACTCGACCTCGTACGGCAAGGACCTGGGCGACCCGCGCGCGCTGGAGAAGCTGCTGCCCCAACTCGCCGCCGTCGACGGCATCGTCCGGGTGCGGGCCAGCTACCTCCAGCCCGCCGAGACCCGGCCCGGGCTGATCGAGGCGATCGCCGGCACGCCGGGGGTGGCACCCTACTTCGACCTGTCGTTCCAGCACTCCAGCGAGCCGGTGCTGCGCCGGATGCGTCGTTTCGGCTCGACCGACCGTTTCCTGGAACTGCTCGCCGCCGCCCGGCAGCTGGCGCCAGAGGCCGGGGCACGCAGCAACTTCATCGTCGGGTTCCCCGGCGAGACCCGGGGCGACATCGACGAGCTGGTGCGGTTCCTCACCGAGGCCCGGCTCGACGCGATCGGCGTCTTCGACTACAGCGACGAGGACGGCACGGAGGCGGCCGGACTGTCCGGCAAGGTCTCCGCCGCCACCATCAAACGCCGGTACGACAGGCTCAGCGCGCTCGCCGACGAGCTGTGTTCGCAGCGGGCCGAGGACCGCCTCGGCTCGACGGTGGAGGTGCTCGTCGACTCGGTCGACGGTGGGGTCGTCGAGGGACGGGCCGCACACCAGGCACCGGAGGTGGACGGGTCGACCACCCTGGTCGCCCCCGACGACGGCGGCGTCGACCTGGCCGCGCTGCGCCCCGGAGACCTGGTCCGCGCCACGGTGACCGGTACCGAGGGCGTCGACCTGCTCGCCGTGCCGGATGAGATGATCTCCGCCGCGCCCGGCGCGGCGCGGTGACGGTGGGCTGGGACGAGGCGGAGGAGGCACGAGGTGCGGTGCCGGGTGCGCCACCCGAGCGGGGCGATTCGATGACCGGGGCGACGGAGTCGCCTGCGGTGCCGGTGGTGGCCCGGGTTCCCGTGGTGAACGCCGCCAACGCCCTGACCGCGCTGCGGCTGGCGCTCGTACCGGTCTTCGCCGCCTCGGTGGTCATGTCGGGGATGACCCACGCCGGATGGCAGGTCATCGCCTGCGTGATCTTCGCCGTGGCCTCGGTGACGGATCTGGTCGACGGGTGGATCGCGCGGAGGTTCGCGCTGGTCACCGCCGTGGGGAAGGTGGCCGACCCGATCGCCGACAAGGCGCTCACCGGCGCCGCCCTGCTGCTGTTGTCCTGGTACGACCGGTTGCCCTGGTGGGTGACGGCGGTCATCCTGGCCCGGGAGCTGGGGATCACGGCCCTGAGGTTCTGGGTGATCCGCCGCGGCGTGATCGCCGCGAGCCGGGGCGGAAAGATCAAGACCGCACTCCAGGTGCTGGCCATCACCTGGTACCTGTGGCCGATGCCGGCCGCCCTGACCCCGATCGGGCCCTGGATCATGGGCGCGGCGGTCGCGGTCACCCTCGTCACCGGGCTGGACTACATCGCCCAGGCCGCCCGGTTGCGTCGCACTTAGGGGTGAGAGCGGGTCAACGGCGTTGCGACGCGTAGACCACGCCAGGGCCGGGAAGGATGCAGATCATGGGTGTACGCGAGGGCGAGGGTTCGATGGGCGCGGCGGCGGCGGGCGTGGTGCACCGCCTCGCCGAGCGGCGGGAGACGTTCGCCACCGTCGAGTCGTTGACCGGAGGCCTGCTGGCCGCCACGGTCGTGGAGATCGCCGGAGCGAGCGCCGTCTACCGGGGCGGGCTGGTGGTCTACGCCACCGAGCTGAAGGAGCGGCTGGCTGACGTACCGGCGGATCTGCTGACGGAGCGTGGCCCGGTCGATGCCGACGTGGCAAAGGCACTCGCCGAGGGTGGGCGGCGACGCTGTGGTGCCGACTGGGGCCTGGCCACCACCGGTGTGGCCGGACCGGAACCGCAGGACGGCAAGCCGGTCGGCTTGGTCTTCATCGCGGTCGCCGGCCCGGACGGCACCGAGGTTCGGCAACTCGACCTCGACGGTGGTCGCGACCAGGTCCGGGGTGCGGCCGTGACCGAGGCCCTGCGCCTGCTGGCCGACCACATCCAGGTTCCGACCTGATCCCGCTGCCCCTCTTCTCCGACGTTGCTGTTCTTCTCCGACGGCGCTGTTCTCCGACGGCGCTGCTCGATGGCACTTCAGGCGCCGTTGTCCCGGCGTGTCGGACAACTGCGCGGCCACCGATCGATCGAGCGGTCGGCGGCGGCCGTGGGATGACCGGGCGGGGCGGGATGTCGTGGCGGCGCACAGCGGGTACGGTTGCGGGAAAGCTCCGACAGCCGGTGCTCCCGCAGGGCCGGTCGGCCGGGCGAACTGTGTCCCTCAGGGGAGGTGCGATGGTCCTGCTACGCCGGGTGATCGGTGACGCACTACGGGCGCGCCGGCAGGGGCAGCACCGCACGCTGCGCGAGGTCTCGTCCGCAGCCAACGTCAGCCTGGGCTACCTGTCGGAGATCGAACGCGGCCAGAAGGAGCCCTCCAGCGAACTGCTCGCGGCGATCTGCGACGCGCTGGGTGCCCGCCTCTCCGAGCTGCTGCGCGAGGTCAGCGACACGGTCGCGCTCGCCGAACAGATGCCGGGCGTGCTGGTGCCGGTGCAGGACGAGCCGGCCGAGTCGACGCCGGTCGCCGCCGCGTCGGTGCACAAGGCCACCGGTCGGGGCGTACGCCAGGTCACCTCGGACGGCAACGTCGCCGTCTCGGTGCGGCAGGACTCTCCGCTCAAGGCCACGCTGCGCAGCGCCCGGGTCCGACCCGCCGACCGCAGCGACCGGGACGTGGTCTGCGCCGCCTGAGCCTCGCGGCCGATGGTCGCGGTAGCTCCCGCCGCGTAGGGTTGATCGCGGACGTCCCCTCTCGCCGGTACGGATGCCGTGTTGGCGCCCGGCTGGGACGATGGAACCACCATCGCCGGTAGCCGAGCCGATTTCCCCGGGGGTGGGGCAGGCGTAGCGACGTGATTGAGGGGATACCGCGGAGATGGCGAACCCGTTCGTCAAGGGGTGGAAGTACCTGATGGCGCTCTTCGGCGCCCGTATCGACGAGCACGCCGACCCGAAGGTGCAGCTCCAGCAGGCCATCGACGAGGCGCACCGGCAGCACCAGGCGCTCGTCCAGCAGGCCGCCGCCGTGATCGGCAACCAGCGGCAGTTGGAGATGAAGCTGTCCCGGCAGATGTCCGACGTCGAGCGCTTGCAGGCCAATGCCCGCCAGGCGCTGGTCCTGGCCGACCAGGCGCGGGCCAAGGGCGACGAGGCCGAGGCCGGGCGGTACGAGCAGTCCGCGCAGACCCTGGCCACCCAGTTGGTCAACGCCGAACAGTCCGCGGAGGACCTGAAGACCCTGCACGACCAGGCGCTGGCCGCCGCCGGGCAGGCCCGCCGGGCGGTGGAGAACAATTCCATGATCCTCCAGCAGAAGCTCGCCGAGCGCGCCAAGCTGCTCAGCCAGCTGGAGCAGGCCAAGATGCAGGAGAGCGTCGCCGCCTCGCTGGAGTCGATGTCGGCGCTCACCGCTCCCGGCAGCACCCCCACCCTCGACGAGGTACGCGAGCGCATCGAACGCCGTTACGCCAACGCCATGGGCCGCGCCGAACTGGCCGGCAACTCCACCGAGGGTCGGATGCTGGAGATCCAGAAGGCGACCCTGGACACGGCCGGTTCCGCCCGGCTGGACCAGATCCGCGCCAGCATGGCCGGCGACCAGCTCGGCGCGGGCGCTGACCGTGGTGCCGTCACCGACCAGCCGACCACGGCCGATCCGGGGGTGGCCCGGCTCGACGAGATCCGCGCCAGCATGAGCCGTGAGCGCGGCACCGGCGACACCACGGCCGCCGGCTGAGCGGAGATCGCCCACTTAGCGGAGAATCGAGGAGGCCACGGTGGCAGCGGACGAGCGCACCCGGTATTTCCGCCGGCTGAGCAGGCTGCGCGGCTCCGCCCGCCGGTGGAGCGTCCTGGCTGGCGGGCTCGGTGGCGCGACAGCGGTGCTGACCCCGTACGCCGGGATTGGTCTGGCCGACGCGGCCTGGGCCGCCACCGCGGGCGCGGCCACCGCCCTGGCCGCCTGGCGCTGGATCGATCTGCGGGCCCTCGCCGCCCAACCCGCCCCGCCACCGCTGGATCCGGCCCAGGTGGCCGCCCGTAACCGGGCCCGCCTGGTCGCCGCCGTGGAACGACTCCCCGCCGGGGCCGGTGTGCTGGCCGAGGTGCGTCGGGTCCGCTCCCGCACCGCGCTGCGCGGCACCACCGCCGCCCAGCCGTGGGAGCGCCTGGACCGGGCCGCCGCGACCATGGCCTCCATGTCGGGCCGGCTGACCGGCCTCGCCGAACCGGCCGTCGCTGAAGCCTCCGCCGCCGAGCATTCCCTGCGCGAGCTGGCCAACCGGGTCGCCAGCGTGGAACGCGCGGTACGCCTTGCCCCCGCCGACGCGAAGCCACCGCTGGCCGAGGCGCACCGCGCGCTCACCGGGCAGTTGGAGACGGGCGTGGCGGCGTACGAGCGCCTGGTGGTCGCCGCCGCCGGCTACCTAGCCGAGGAGTACCGCCCGGAGACCGAACACCCCGCCGCCGCCCGCCTGACCGAAGCGACGGACCTCCTCCACGGCTTCGCCTCAGCCCTGTCCGAGCTACGCACCGTCTCCCGCCCCGCCCCCACCCCCTGACCGTCGCGTTGATCAAGAAGTTTGCGTCGGGATCTGGCCACGACTGAGACCAGAATCTCTTGGTCAACAACCGGCTGGGTCGCGCGACAGGCCGAGACCGCCGGTCAGGATGGGGTGGTGACTGGGATGGGGCCGGTGTACGGGGAGGCGCCGACGACGTTGAACGAGCGCACCCGGTAGTGGTAGGTGACGCCCCGGGCCAGGCCGGTGTTGGTGAAGCCGCGGCCGGTGACGGTGAAGGTGGCCAGTTCCCGGGTGAACGCCGGGTCCAGGGCCCGCTCCACGGTGAAGCCGGCGCCCTGGCCGGCGGGGGTGCTGGCGGACCAGCCCAGCACCACTGTCGCGGTGTCCGGGCCGGGAGCGGTGGTGGCCACGCTGACCGAGGTCGGTGTGCCGGGGGCGGGTGGGGTGGTCACCGTCGCCACTGTGGACCAGGGCGAGGCGGCACCCAGGTAGGTGGTGCGCACCCGGTAGTAGTAGGTGGTGTCGGGCGCGACGGCCGGGTCCAGGTGGTTGTCGCCGACGCTGATCGCGGTGGTGCCCGGCCCGCTGGTGAAGGTCGGGTTGGTGGCGCGTTGCACGTCGATGCCGGTGGCGAAGGAATGGTTGGCCCAGCGTAGGGCGACCCGCAGCGGTGCGGCGGGTGGAATTGTCGCGGTCAGCTTGGCCGGCGCGGTGAGCTGCACCGACGCGGGAACGCTGTTGGACCAGGTGGAGCAGCTGGTCGCGTTCTCGGCACGGATGCGGTAGTGGTAGCTGACGCCCGGGGTGACGGTGGCGTCGGTGTAGCGGGTCGCGGTGGCCGCCACGGTGATGGTGGTCAGCCCGTTGGTGAAGGTCGCGTCGGTGGCCCGTTGTAGCAGGTGGCTGGTGGCCGGTGGGCGGCTGCCGTTGCCGGTCCAGGCAAGGGTGATCGCCGGCAGCGCGGTTGCCGAGCCGGGGGCCGGTGCGGCGGTGAGCCCGGTCGGTGCCCGGGGCGAGACCCGCACCACCAGCGGCCGGCTCATGCCCAGGTCCCGGTGGCCGGCCGCCGCACTGCCCCAGCGGTACTCCCAACCGAGGTTGACAAGTTGGTTGACCACTGCGGCGGGCCGCCCGTCGACCGGGCTGATCGGGGTGGAGTCGAGCCGGGTGCCGGCCGGTCGGGTCGGGTCGAGCAGCCGTACGCTGTCGCCGATCTTGAACGGTAGGGCCGGTGCCTCGGGGCGCAGCGCGAGCAGCACGTCCTCACCGGGATCAACGCGTACCACCTGCTTCCAGCCGAGTTCGCCGGGGTGCGGTGGCCGGATCGTGCCGTCCCGGCCGACCCGGCCGATCACCTGCACGTCCAGGCCGTCGAACCGCACCGGATGGCTCTGCCGCCCGGAGCCGCGTACCCGCCAGAGCTGGCTGCCGTCGCCCGGTGTGCCGACGGACAGGGCCGGGTCGCTGGCATGCACCACCTCGGTCGCCGGTTCGGTGGGACCGAGCGGCAGGGTGGCCCCGCCTCGTGGTCCGTCGTGTGGGTGTGCCACGCCGAGCCGGGCGGTGAGCCGGCCGTACTCGGGTTCGAAGACCTGTCGCACGGACTTGAGGTTCAGCGGCAGGCTGACCGGCGCGCCGCCGGGCGGGGTGAACTCGACGGTGGTGGCGTGCACCGGGATCCGGGTGGGGGCGCTGGTGGTGCCGAAGCAGGGGTCGTAGGCCGGTTGCGGCACGACCGGCGGACGCTGGCTGGCCGCGTACGCGCCGGGCAGGCGGTCCCGCAGCCGGTCGAGGTCGTACGGCGTTGCCGGCGTGCCCGTCACCCGTAGCTGCATCAGGGTGCGGGTGTTCGGGCCGTACCCGGGCACGGTCGGCGGTGCGCCGCCCTCGGCGGTCCGGTCGGCCCCGCCGGTGTGGTGGTCGTAGCGGGGGTCGAAGCAGGGCAGCGGGGCGGGGCAGTCGTTGTAGAGGATCAGGGTGGTGCCGGGCTCGACGGTGGCGAGGTCCACCAGCACGTCGGCCCGCTCGCCGGGGGCGAGCAGCAGCGCGTGGCCGTCGACGTTGAGCACGGTCGGGTCGCGTCGGTCGTAGCGGAAGCCGATCGGCCGGTTCGGCACGACCACCGGTGCCGGCAGCAGGCCGCTCTCGTTGCCGATCCGAATCATCTCCGGGCCGGCCGCCGCCGGGTCCGGCACGCCGCCGGGCCGCCCGTCGGTGGGCCAGTCCGCCGGCCGGTCCGGGACGCGTACCGCGTCGACCATCGGCACCTCACCGGCGGCGGCGTCGGCGAGAGCGCCCTCCGGCGTCCACATCGGTGCGTCAGAGGCGGCCCGGTACAGCTGAAGGTTGAGCCAGCGGTCGGTGCAGGCGTTGAGGATCCGCCACCGGTGGACCTTCGGCTGCACCTCCAGGTACGGGTACGCGGCGCCGTTGACCAGGACCGTGTCGCCGTACGCGGCGGGCACGGCGCTCGGGTGCGGCACGCCGGGAGTCTCCGGTGGCTCGTCCGGGTCGGTGACCGGGTCGTGGTGCGGATTGGGCACGGCGGCGGCGGTGGCGGAGGGGTCGGCGGCGGCGGTACGCGACCAGGGCCCGTAGTCCCACCGGCCGGTCGGGTTGATTCCGTCGCGACGGTAGGGGTTCTGGCGGGACTGGTAGACGTGCGGGTGCCAGAGGGAGCCGCGGGCGCCCCACCGGTCCCGGTCCCAGGTCGGGTCCTGGGCGGCGAGCTGGGCGTCGTCCGGCACGAACGTCTTGTCCTCGAAGACCAGGGGCAACTGCTCGGCCGGCAGCGTCCCGTCGGCGATCAGCCGCTCCTGCGCGTCGTCGGTGAGCAGGTAGAGCGCGAGCTGACCGGAGTAGCTGGTCAACCGGGAGAGCCCGACGGTGTTGTCGTGGAACCAGAGCAGGCGCCCGCTCTGGTCGTTCGGGTAGTAGCGGGTGGTGGCGCCCTGCCCCGGGTGGGTCATGTCCGGCACGTGGGCCAGGCTGGCCCCGGTGGGGTAGGGGGTGATCTCACCCGCCGGGGTGATCCACTGCCATGGGCTGCCGGCGCTGATCCAGCCGGTGTGCGCGCCGCAGAGATGGGGCACGGCCCGGTTCTGGGGGTAGGGTGCCGGTCCGTCGAGGGGCCCCGGGCCGGCGCCGGGCACCGTCGGGTCGACCGGCAGGAAGAGGTCGCCGGTGGGCAGCTGGTTGATGAACTTGATGCGTACCGGCCGGCCGCGTCGGGCGAGCACGACCGGACCGAGATGCCAGGGTCGTCGTGGCGGGGCGACCGTGTTGTGCCCGTCCGGGTTCGTGCCCAGGTTGAGCTGGCGGTAGCCGCGCAGTCGGGTCGTCGGCAGGTCCCGGTGCAGCCGCTGGGTGTACTCCTGCAACCCGATCTCGTAGTAGTCGCAACCGGGATAGGTGATCGTGTCGGGCACGGCGACCGGCAGGTGGGCGCCGAGCGGGGTACGCCCCAGCGGGCCGAGGCCGGGCAGCGGGTCGACGAACTTGCGCAACCCGGTGCCGGTCACCACCTGCCCGTCCTCGTCTTGCACGGGCAGCGGACTGTAGGCGTGGTTCGGCGTCGGGCCGAAGCAGCGGGGTATCGCCGCCGGGTCGAGACTCGCCGGCCCGGGGCGCGGCGGTCCGAACGGTGCCGGTTCCGGATGCGGCGGCTCGGGTGCCGCCGGTGCCCGCGCCGGTGCGCCCGCACCGGTGTCGTCGGGACCGGTCCCGTCGGTGTCGGGAAGGGTGTGCGTGCCGTTCTCCGTGTCCGGGGCGGTCCGGGTGCTGGGGACGGCGCTCGGTGTGCCCGGCTGGTCGGTGCGGGCGACGCGGTCCAGCCAGGTCGACCGGAGTCTGCGGAACACGGTCATGGCTCTCCCGGTGATCGGGGCGCGACGGCCACCACCCCGACGTGGCGGCGCGGACGCGCGTGCTGACGTTCCGTGAGCCTCAACCGCAGCATGCGACGCAGGGTGGCCGGTTAGGAAGTCCCCTTTCGTGCCAATCTGCCGAGCTGCCGGCGTGTCGTCGCCGCCACTCCGCGCCCGTCGCGTGACCGGCCGTCCACCGGCTCCGACCTGCCCAGACCGGCGCGTGGAAGATGCACGGCGGCAGCCCGTCCGCCGGGTGGAAGATGCGGCCTCGCGGCCCGGCCCGGCGAGTGACCGGTACGCGGATCAGGCCGGATCACCCGGCTGGCAGGTGGGGCACCAGTAGGTGACCCGGTCGCCCAGCTCCTCCTTGCGGATGGCGGTGCCGCAACGCCGGCACGGCTGCGCCCGTCGCCCGTACACGTAGCTGGTCCGGCCACGCCCCAGCGAGCCGGTGGTGCTCTGCGTCCAGCGACCCCGGTTCGCGGCAAGCAACTTCTGCGCCAGGATCACCAGGCCAACGGGGTCGGGCACCTCCCGCACGGGGGTGCGGGGGTGGATGCCGCGGAGGAACAGCACCTCGCACTTGTAGAGGTTGCCGACGCCGGCCAGGATGCGCTGGTCGAGCAGGGCCACACCGACCGGGGTGTCCGGGTGGGCGGTGAGCCGACGGGTGGCCTCGGCCGGATCCCAGTCGGCGCCGAGCAGGTCGGGGCCGAGGTGACCGACGAGGCGCCCCTCGTCGGCGGTGGGCACCAGCGCCACCTCGTGCAGGTGGTAACCGACGGCGGTCGCGACCGGGGCGCGGAGCACCACCCGGATCAGGTGCGCCGGCCGAGCCGTCCACCGCTCCCCGGGGGCGTACGCCCGCCAGGTGCCGTCCATCCGCAGGTGCGAGTGCAGCGTCCAGCGCGATTCGCCGGTGCCGGCGGGGGCGTCCAGCCGGAGCAGCAGGTGTTTGCCCCGGCTCGCGCTGTCGCGTACCGACCAGCCGGCGAGGTCGGTGGTGGCGAGCGAGGGCACCCGAAAATCGCTGCCGGTCAGCCGAGTGCCGACCAGGGCGCGTTCCAGGACGCGGGCGGTGTTCCAGACGGTGTCACCTTCGGGCACGGCACCATTCTCCCTCACCCGAGCGCAATTCACATGTATCGCTATTTGTATGGCGCTTCTGTTCGATCTCCGGATATAGGCACTATCGGAGAGTTCTGAGGAGAATGCCGATGAATCGTCCCCGCAGTTCCGTCCTGGCCCTCGTCCTGGTCACCGTCCTCGCCGTCACCGTCCATCCCGACTCCGCCTCGTCGGCCGGCCGGGCCGACCGGTGGACTGCCGACCTGTCGGTCGTCGATGCTGACGACGTAAACGTGCGACACACCCGTGCGGGCCTGCGCCTGGCCGACGCCCGGCCACCCGGCGTGCCCGCCCGGCGTAGTGCGGTCGCCGAGGGCATGCTGGTGGCCGCACCGCGTACCCTCAGTCGCCCGGCCACCCGCATCCGCGCCCAGGTCACCAGCGTCGCCCGGCCCGGTGCCACCGCGATCGTCCAGGTCCGCGGTTGGCGGACGGCCGGCTGGACCGAGTGGCGCGACGCCGCGCCGGCGGCCGTCTTCGACCGGCCGGTCCGTCGGGTACAGGCCCGGGTGGTGCTGACCGGCAGCCCCTCCGGTGCCAGCACCCAGGTCCGCGCCGTCCGGCTCACCGCCGACACGGTCGCCGCCATCACCGCCGCCACCCCCGGCCTGACCTACCGGGTGTACGCGACCCGGATCGGACTGGTCGGCGAGCTGACCGCGAACGGGCACACGGTCCGCGCCCGGGACCATTTCGTCGCGTTGCCCTCCCGTCGGGGGCTGTCGCCACGCAACACCGGCGACTACACCGTGCGGGTCTGCACCATCACCGGCAGCCGCTGCGAGTACGCCCCGGTCTGGGACGTGGGCCCGTGGAACACCCGCGACGACTACTGGAACCTCAGCGCGGTGCGGGAGAACTGGAAGGCGCTACCGCAGGGCAGACCGCAGGCGCAGGCCGCCTACCAGAACGGTTACAACGGCGGGCGGGACCAGTTCGGCCGGGTGGTGCTCAATCCGGCCGGCATCGACCTCGCCGACGGGACGTTCTGGGACGGGTTGCAGCTGTCCACGAACGCCTGGGTCGACGTGGCGTACCTGTGGACCGGCACCGGCCCCCGAGGGGTGGTCGGTGACGGGCCACTGACCGTGCGATCGGGCCCCGGCACCGGATACCAGTCCCGGGGCCTGGCCGCGCAGTACGCCAACGTGCCGATCCAGTGTTACGTGACCGGGCAGACGATCGCCGGCCCCTACCGTACGACCAGCCGGTGGAACCGCCTGGCCAGCGGGCAGTTCGTCAGCCACGCGTACATCTCGACGGTCTGGGGCGGGTCGGTGCCGCTCTGCTGAGACCGGCATTCCGAGCCGGGTCGGCATCCTCCCAGGCCGGCCCGGCTCGGCTCGTCGTGTCAGCGTGGGCCGGGGGCTGCCCGTACCGGCTGGTTCAGGGCAGTTCCTCCGGCCTCGGCGTGCGCACCAACTCCTGGTACCGAGGGTGGCAGGCACCGTAGACGGCGAAGTTCAGGCGGGCGTGCGACAGGCTCAGGTCCCCGTTCGCCCCGCCGCGTACGACGTCCGCGTCGGCGTCGCCCTGACCGTCATCTGTCCAGAAACAGACCGGGCAGGTGCCACCGCCGGTCCGGTACGCGCAGCAGGGACAAGCGGCGGGAACCCAGCGATCATCCACCTTGACAGCTTTCCACAGTAGACGCTTCATCCGTGTTGTCCGGTAGCGTCCCCCACGACGCCGCAACCCCGGACCCGCAGCAGCGTACCCGGGACCACCGCGAGTAGTTCGGCGGCGTGTCCACCGTTGACGGAGAGCGCGACCCGGCCGGCGGAGTCGGCGTGCGCCACCAGGGCACCGACCGGGGCGTCGCCGAACGTACGTCCGTGCACCGCGTCCCGTTCCCACCGGCCGGCACTTGCCGGGCCGTCCTCGCCGGTCGGGTCGTGCGCCGTCGGCTCGCCGGTCGGGTCGTGCGCCGTCGGCTCGCCGGTCGCCGGGCGTACCCGCACCCGCGCCGGCAGGGGGTCCAGCAGCTCGGCCGGGGCGGCCAACTGGACGTTGCCGAAATGGTCCACCATCACCACCTCGGCGACGAACCCGTCCGGCAGCCGGCGGACGAGCGGTTCGGGCAGCCGCACCAGCGTCGCCGGGTCGACCGGCGGGCCGGCCTCGGCCAGCGGGGCACCGAGAGCCAGGCGGGCCGCGACCGGCGCGAAGACGTCCCGCCCGTGGAAGGTGGCCGACACCCGTGGCGCCAGCCAGCGCGGATTGGTCAGCTCCACCGCCCCATTGACCCCGCCGAGCGCCTCGGCGGCGTCCAGCAGCAGGCCGTTGTCGGGGCCCACCAGCAGGCCCGCGGGGGTGCCCAGCGCGACACCCCGGCGGCTCGTACCGACCCCGGGGTCGACCACCGCCACATGCACCCCCGGCGGCAGGTGCGGCACGGTCTGGGCCAGCACCGCAGCGCCCCGCCGGACGTCACCCGGCGGCACCAGGTGAGTCACGTCGATGACCCGCAGCGCAGGTGCGACGCGGGCGATCACCCCGTGGCAGGCCGCCACGAAGCCGTCGGCGAGGCCGTAGTCGGTGGTCAGCGAGACGACCTTGGCCGGTGGTCGGGACTCGTGGGCAGCGCTGCTGGTCACGGCACCGGATCGTACGCCCGTATCCGCCGACCCGGCGGACCCGTGACGTCGATGATCCGTTGCCGGAAAGCCGACAGCGTGGCTGACCGACCGGCCACTGCCGGTGGCGGTCCCGGTTGGACAGACTGCGTGGGTGAGTCACCGGATACTGCCAACCGTCGTTCTGCTCATGGCCACCGTGTCCCTCGCCGCCTGCGGTGCCGACCAGGACGCGCCGTCCGCCGCCGCACCGACACCGACCGTCGGCGGCCCGTCGGCCGCTCCGGCCCCACCGGACGCCGCATCTCCGCCGACCGGCGAGGCGACCCCGGCAGCCCCGGGCAACGCCGCCCCGGGCAGTGCCGATCCACCGCCGGCGTCCCGACCGGCGACGGCCGGACCGAACGTCGACGGCACCACCGAACGGCGTCCACCGAGCCCGCCGCCGGTGGTGCTGCCACCGCGCCAGGCCGGCGAGCCGACCGGCCGGGAGGTCGTGGCGGCGTTCCGGGCGGCCGGGCTCAAGGCGGCAAACGTCCGGGACCGGTCAGTCGACTGCGGACCAGACGGGTTGGGGCTGGGGTGCTCGGAGCTGGTCGTGACCGACAACGTGGCCGTCTACGTCTTCCCCGACGAGAGCAGTGCCGGTGACCTGGCCGAGCGGTGGAGCGGAGCCGCCTACCGCAGCGGCACCGTGGTACTCAACTACCTCGAGGCACCGACCCCCCTCGCCGACCGCCCCCACTACGAGAAAGTCCTCAAAACCCTTCCCTAACCCCACCCCACCCCCCACCGTCGCGCCGATCTTGCACTTTTGGTCGCTGAGATGCCCCACTTGAACGCAATTGTCGCGACGAAAAGTGCAAGATCGCGGCGGCGTGGGGTGGCGGCGTGGGGTGGGGCGTGGGGTGTGGGGTGGGGGTGTGGGGTGGGGGTGTGGGGTGGGGTGGGTGGGGTTAGGGGCGGAGGCGGAGGCCGCGGGGGGTGGTGCGGAAGCCGGCGGCGGTCAGTGCGTCGCGCAGCGGCGACGAGCGTACGGACTCGCCGTCGGCGCGTTCCACCGAGATCGCGCCCAGCGCGCCGGAGTGGACGGCGTCGGCCAGCGCCTTGCCGGCCGCGCCCAGCGCGTCGACGTCGTCGGTGAAGGAGAGCAGCGTCCGCCCTCCCCGTTCCACGTAGAGCGCCAGCTCACCCTCGACCAGCACGACAAGCGCCCCGGCCTTGCGACCCGCCCGGTGCCCGGCGGCCGGCGGTGAGGTCGCGTCACCGGAGTCGACCGCGCGCTCCGGCCAGGGCAGTGCCGCGCCGTACGGGTTCGCGGGGTCGGTGGCCGCCAGCACCACCGTGGCCCCGCCCCGCCGGCCACCGTCGAGCGGATCGGCGCCGGCGCGGATCCGGTCCACCGCACCGGGCACCGCGAACTGCGCCGCGCCCAGCCCGTCGACGAAGTATCCCCGTCGGGCCGCGCCGCGCTCCTCCAGCGCGGCCAACACCGGGTAGACGGCGGCGAAACCGCCCGCGACCTGCTCGGCCATGACCGCGCCCCGGGTCAGCACACCGTGCCGTTCCAGTAGGACATCGGCGAGCGCGGCGGCGCGGCGGGTCGGGTCGGTGTCCCGTTCCGGCAACCGCGACCAGCGCCCGGCCACCGTGGGTGGTCCACCGCGACTCGGCAGCGCCACCCGTCCCGGGCGGCGGTAACGGCCACGGGCCGCGGTCGGGCGGGCGCGGTGCGCGCCGCCGGCGCCAAGGACCGCCCGCAGCGGCGCCAGGGTGTCGTTGGTGAGGTGACCGGCCCAGACCAGGTCCCAGATGACCGCGGTCAGCTCGGCGTCGTCGGTGGCGCCGACCCGGTCGGCCAGGGGCCGGAAGAACAGCGCCTGCCCGTCGTCGAGGGCGTCCAGCACCGCGTCGTGCCGGGGCGTCCGGGCGAGAGTCTCATCCGGCGGCGGGAGCAGCAGCGGAGCCGAGTCGGCGTACGCCAGGCTGACCCAGCCGTCCCCACCGGAGATCGCCCCCGCGCCGGCCCACAGCACCTCGCCGCTGGCGCAGAGCTCGTCGAGCTGGGCGGGGGAGTAGTCGGCGACCCGGGCGGGCAGCACCAGCCGTTCCAGCGCCGACGCGGGCACCGAGGCACCCTGCAACTGCTCGACCGTCGCGGCCACCGCCTCGACCCCGCGAGCCGAGGAGCCCACCTGCTGCCAGCGGGGCAGGAAAGTGGCCAGGGCCTGCGGCGGTACCGGCTCGATCTCGCGGCGTAGCGCGGCGAGGGAGCGGCGGCGCAGCAGGCGCAGCACCTCGGCGTCGCACCACTGGGTGCCGACCGTGTCCGGGGTGAACTCGCCGGAGACCACCCGGCCGCTGGCGGCCAGCCGGCGCAGCGTCTGCTCGACCACGAAGACGCCGAGCCCGAACCGGGCCGCGCAGCCGGCGGCGGTGAACGGGGTGTGGGTGCGGGCGTACCGGGCCACCAGGTCGCCGAGCGGATCGGCGACCGGTTCGAGGTACGCCTCGGCGACACCTACCGGCAGGGCGACGCCGAGGGCGTCGCGCAGCCGGCCGGCGTCCTCGACGCCGACCCAGCGTTCCTGACCGGCGATGCGGACCCGCAGCACCCGGCGGGCGGCGGCCAGGTCGGTCAGCCACGCCTCGGGTGCCCCGCGCTCGGCCAGCTCAGCGGTGCTCAGGTCGCCGAGCTGCCGCAGCAGCTCGATCACGTCCTCGGCGTCGCGGGTACGGCGCTGCGCGGTGAGCCAACGCAGTTGCCGTTCGGTCTCGGCGAGCACCGCCGGGTCGAGCAGCTCGCGCAGGTCGACCCGGCCGAGCAACTCGCCGAGCAGGGCCGAATCCAGCGTGAGGGCAGCGGCCCGGCGTTCCGCCAGCGGGGCGTCGCCCTCGTAGAGGAAGGCACCGACGTAGCCGAAGAGCAGCGAGCGGGCGAACGGGGACGGCCGGGCGCTCTCCACCTCGACCAGGCGCACCCGGCGGCCGGCCAGGTCACGCATCACCTCGGTCAGGGCGGGCAGATCGAAGACGTCCTGCAGGCACTCCCGCGCCGCCTCCAGGGTGACCGGGAAGTCGGCGTACTCGCGGGCCACGTCGAGCAGTTGGGCGGCGCGTTGCCGTTGCTGCCAGAGCGGCTGGCGGCGGCGCGGATCCCGGCGGGGCAGCAACAGCGACCGGGCGGCGCACTCCCGGAACCGGGCGGCGAACAGTGCCGAGGTGCCGACCGCCTCCTCCACCAGCTGGGCGATCTCCTCCGGATCGAAGGCGACCACGTCGGCACCGGGCGGGGTGTCGGCGGTGTCCGGCAGCCGGACCACGATCCCGTCGTCGGCGGGCATCACCTGCGCGTCGACCCCGTAGCGCTCGGCGAGGCGGCGGCCGATGGCCAGCGCCCATGGTGCGTTGACCCGGGCACCCAGGATGCTGTGCACGGCCAGCCGCCAGTCACCCAGCTCGTCGCGGAAGCGTTCGACGACGACCGTCCGGTCGTCCGGCAGGGCCCGGGTCGCCGCCCGCTGCTCGTGCAGGTAGGTCAGCAGGTTGCCGGCGGCCCAGTCGTCCAACCCGGTGGCCCGCAGTGCGGCGGTGGCCTGCTCGGTGTCCTGCCGGAGCAGGGCCCGCACCCGGGCGCCGATCGCCCGGCCCAGTTCCACCGGCCGGCCCGGCTGGTCGCCCTTCCAGAACGGCATCTTCGCCGCCTGCCCGGGGGCGGGGGAGACCAGCACCCGGTCGGGGGTGATCTCCTCGATCCGCCAGGAGGAGGAGCCGAGCAGGAAGACGTCGCCGACGCGGGACTCGTAGACCATCTCCTCGTCCAGCTCGCCGACCCGGGCGGCCCGTTCCGCACCGGCCAGGAAGACGCCGAACAGGCCCCGGTCGGGGATGGTGCCGCCACTTGTCACCGCGAGCCGTTGGGCGCCGGGACGGCCGGTCAGCACGTCGGTGGCGCGATCCCACACCAGTCGGGGGCGAAGCTCGGCGAAGGCGGTCGACGGGTAGCGGCCGGAGAGCATGTCCAGTACGGCGTGCAGCGCGGAGTCGGGCAACTCGCCGAAGGGTGCGGCCCGACGGACGACGGTCGCCAGGTCGCCGACCCGCCACTCGTCCAGGGCGACCATCGCGACGACCTGCTGGGCGAGCACGTCCAGCGGGTTGCGGGGATGGTGCAACTCCTCGATGGCGGCCTCGCCCATCCGCTCGGCGACCACCGCGCAGGAGAGCAGGTCGCCCCGGTGCTTGGGCAGGACCACCCCCCGGGACACCGCGCCGACCTGGTGCCCGGCCCGGCCGACCCGCTGCAAACCGGCGGCCACGCTCGGCGGTGCCTCGATCTGCACGACCAGGTCGACCGCGCCCATGTCGATGCCGAGTTCGAGGCTGGAGGTGGCCACCACGGCCGGCAAGTGGCCCGCCTTGAGCGCTTCCTCGATGTGCCGACGCTCCTCCCGGGAGACGCTGCCGTGGTGCGCCCGGGCGATCACCGGCGGAGCACCGGACACCGCGCCGGCCTGGGCCATCATCTCGGCCGGCGTCCGGGCAACCGGACCGGTCGCGGGTGGCGTCGCCGCGGCCGTCTCGTCGGCGGCCAGTTCGTTGAGCCGGGCGCAGAGGCGTTCGGCGCTGCGTCGGGAGTTGGTGAAGACGATTGTCGAGCGGTGCGCCCTGATCAAGGCGAAGACCCGTTCCTCCACGGCCGGCCAGATGGACGCCGTGCGTGGACCGGCGAGGTCGTCCTCCGGTGTCGCCTGCTCGTCGAGGCGGGTCATGTCCTCCACCGGGACCTGGACACTGACCTGGATCGTCTTGGCGGTCACCGGGGCCACCACCTCGACCGGGCGGGCGCCGCCGAGGAAGCGGGCACACTCGTCCAGCGGCCGGACGGTGGCGGATAGCCCGATGCGCTGTGCCGGGGCGGGCAGCAACTCGTCGAGCCGCTCCAGGGAGAGGGCCAGGTGGGCGCCGCGTTTGGTGCCGGCGACCGCGTGCACCTCGTCGACGATCACGGTCTCCACTCCCCGCAGCGAATCCCGGGCGGCCGAGGTGAGCAGCAGGAACAGCGACTCCGGCGTGGTGATCAGGATGTCCGGCGGGGTGCGGGCGAAGGCCCGCCGCTCGTCGGCGGGGGTGTCGCCGGTACGCATCCCGACGGTGATCTCCGGCGGGGGCAGGGCGAGCCGGGTGGCGGCCTGCCGGATGCCGGTGAGCGGGGCGCGGAGGTTGCGCTCGACGTCGACGGCGAGTGCCTTGAGCGGACTGACGTAGAGCACCCGGCAGCGCTGTCGAGGGTCGGCCGGGGCCGTTTCGCGGGACAGCCGGTCGAGTGACCACAGGAACGCGGCGAGGGTCTTGCCGGAGCCAGTGGGCGCCACGACCAGGGCGTGCCGGCCGGCGGCGACCGCGTTCCAGGCACCGGCCTGCGCCGCGGTCGGCGCGGCGAACGCCGCGCCGAACCACTCCCGGGTCGCCGGGCCGAACTGAGAGAGCACCTGCGCGCCGGGGGCCGTGCTGGAATCCGCCACGAACCAATCCTGCCCCCGGGTACCGACATTCGTCCGTCGCGAGTCAGGCGGCCTATGTCTTGTTAAGGCGTTTAAGGCGACTTGCGGCTAGAATCCGTTAAGTCTTACTTAACTGCTTGCTCTTGCAGGGCAACATAAAGTAACTTCACCCGCGTCGTGGTGAGCGGTGGAGGGGGTCGGATGGCCGTCGAGGAGCGGAGTTCGAGGCCCAGCCCCGACATCCTGATCCGCAAGGTCGACAGTCATGTCACCGCCCTGCGCGTCGGGCTGCACGGCCCGGATCTCGAGCTGGCCGAGCGGCTCGCCAGTTGCCTGCGCGAGCTGGTCGTCTCCACCGCGCAGGCCAGCGCCGCCGACCGTGCCCAGGTGCGGGCCGCCGTGCACTACTTCGTACTGCGTCGCGAGAGCCGTGGCCGGTTGTTGTCCGTGCGGTCCCTGGCCGCCGCGCAGCGACTGGTCAACAAGGCCGCCTCCCAGCTGGGCCGGCCGGACCTGGTCGTCGAGGGGTGCCCGGGTCGCGGCAGCGCCGCGACGGACGCCGCCGCGCACAGCTGATTCGGTCTATCCCGGTGGTTCGCCGCATTGACGGCGAAAGTGTGCTTATTTCGGGAAAAGCATCCATAGCGCGCTGAACTGTCGTCTGATCGCTGCTAGACCCCCAACCCCCATGGGGCGTCTCGGCCACGTCGACCGGGAGCGCGCGTGCTCGTACTGCTGATCCTGCACCTCGTGGCGGCCGTCGTGGCGCCACTGCTGGTCCGTCGGTGGGGTCCGCGCGCCTGTTACCTGCTGGCACTGGCGCCGGCGGCCGCCTTCGGCTGGGCGTTGGTACGCACACCCGACGTGGCACGCGGCGGTGCGGTGGTCGAGACGTACCCCTGGATTCCGGAACTGGGGTTGGACCTGGCGCTGCGGATGACCACCCTGTCCTGGCTGATGACACTGCTGGTCGGTGGCGTCGGCGCGCTGGTGCTCGGCTACTGCGCCCGCTACTTCCCACCCGACGCGCTCGGCAACTCGCGGTTCGCCGGCGTGATGGTCGCCTTCGCCGGGGCGATGCTCGGGCTGGTCCTCGCCGACGACCTGCTGCTGCTCTACGTCTGCTGGGAACTCACCACCGTCTTCTCGTACCTGCTGATCGGGCACAGCACGGAACGGCGGTCGAGCCGTTGGGCAGCCGCCCAGGCGCTGACCGTGACCACCCTCGGCGGCCTCGCCATGCTGGTCGGGTTCCTCATGCTCGGTCACCACGCCGGCACCTACCGCTGGTCGGAACTGGCCCAGCAGCCGCTGCCCGGCGGGGCGTACCTGGTCGTCGCGGTACTGCTGATCCTGGTCGGTGCGCTGTCGAAGTCGGCGGTGCTGCCGTTCACCTCGTGGCTGCCGGTGGCGATGGCCGCGCCGACGCCGGTCAGCGCGTACCTGCACGCGGCGGCGATGGTGAAGGCCGGCGTCTACCTGCTCGGCCTGCTCACCCCGGTGCTGGCCGTGGTCGGACCGTGGCGTCCGGTGGTGCTGATCGCCGGCCTGGCCACCATGCTGGTGGGTGGTTGGGCGGCGCTGCGGCAGACCGACCTGAAGCTGCTGCTGGCATACGGGACGGTCAGCCAGCTCGGGCTGCTGACGGTGGTCGTCGGGGTGGGCACCGCGGACGCCGCGCTCGCCGGTGTGGCCATGCTGCTCGCCCACGCGCTGTTCAAGGCGGCGCTGTTCCTGGTGGTCGGCGTGATCGACCATGGTGCCGGAACCCGAGACCTGCGCGAGTTGTCGGGACTGCGGCGCACGGCGCCGGTGCTGACCGGCGTGGCCGTGCTCGCCGCCGCCTCGATGGCCGGACTGCCACCCCTGCTCGGCTTCGTCGCCAAGGAGGCTGTGTTCGCCGCCTTCGCCGACCGGCCGCTGGTCCTGGCGGTGCTCGTGGTCGGCACCGTGCTCACCGTCGCCTACAGCATCAGGTTCATCTGGGGCGCGTTCGCCGACCGCCCCGGCGCCGCCGCCACCGACCTGGGGCGGATCGAGCCGTCGCTGCTGGCCCCACCGGCCCTGTTGGCCGTCGTCGGGCTCGTCGCCGGCCCGGCCGCGGGAGCGCTGGATCACCTGCTCCGCCCGTACCCCGAACTCTTCGGCACCGTCGGGAAACACCTGGCCCTGTGGCACGGGTTCACCCCGGCGCTCGGTCTGTCCGCGCTGGCCCTGGCGGGTGGTACGGCGCTGTTCGCGCTGCGTGGCCCACTGGCACCGGCGCTGGCCCGGCTGCGGTGGCCGGTCACCGGCCAACGGGGATACGAGTTGATCACCCATCGCTTCGACCGGGCCGCGGTGGACGTCACAAGCGTCACCCAGCGGGGCTCGCTGCCGCAGTACCTCGGTCTGATCCTGATCGTCCTGGCCGCGGTGCCGGGCGGGTCGGTGATCCTCATCCAACCCTGGGAGCAGCCACTGGACCTGTGGGCCACCCCCGCGCAGCCGGTGGTACTGCTGGTGGTCTGCGTCGCCGCCCTGCTCGCCGTGGGCGCCACCCGGCGGCTGACCGCGATGCTCCTGGTCGGCATGACCGGTTACGGCACCGCCATGCTGTTCGTGCTCTATGGCGCGCCCGACCTGGCGCTGACCCAGTTCCTCGTGGAGACCATGACCATCGCGATCTTCGTGCTGGTGCTGCGCCGACTGCCCGAGCGATTCTCGATGCGGCCCCTGCGGCGCAGTCGCTGGATCCGGCGGACGATCGGGGTGATCGTCGGTACGACAGTGGCCGCGCTGGCCGTCGGAGCCGCGGCGGCCCGGCAGGCCCGTTCCATCTCGGAGGACTTTCCGCACCTGGCGGTGGACCAGGGACACGGCCGCAACGTGGTCAACGTGACCCTGGTGGACATCCGCGCCTGGGACACCCTGGGGGAGGTGGCGGTCCTGGTGGCCGCGGCGACCGGAGTGGCAAGTCTGATCTTCCACCAGTCGCGCACCGGGCCGCGTCCCCGACGGCGGGAGGTCGCTGAGGACGAGGCGCCCGCAGGCCGGGCGGTCTGGCTGCGCGGCGGGGCGACGCTGCACGAGCGGCAACGGTCGATCGTGCTGGAGGTGGTCACCCGACTGATCTCGCACACCGCGGTGCTCTTCTCGCTCTACCTGCTCTTCTCCGGGCACAACGCGCCCGGTGGCGGCTTCGCCGGAGGGCTGGTGGCCAGTCTCGCGCTGACCATGCGGTACCTCGCCGGTGGCCGGTACGAGCTGGTCGAGGCGGCGCCGATCGGTGCCGGCACGGTCCTCGGTGCCGGCCTGTTGCTATCGGTCGGCAGTGGGGTGGCCTCCGTGATCGTCGGCGGCACCGTGCTGGAGAGCACCACGATCGACCTCTGGCTGCCGTTGATCGGCCACTTCTACCTGGTCACCTCGCTTTTCTTCGACGTTGGTGTGTACCTGGTGGTGATCGGTCTGGCGCTGGACGTGCTGCGCAGCCTCGGCGCCGAGGTGGACCGGCACATCGAGGCGGCCGGCGAGGCCGGGGGCGGGCTGGCCGACCGGCGGGGTGAGGCAGGGTGAGGGCCGCCGGAGCGAACCTGGTCTCCTTCGTCACGATCGGGGTACTCGTCGGCTGCGGCGTGACCCTGCTGCTGGAACGCAGCCTGAGCCGGGTCCTGCTCGGCGTCATCCTGATCGGCAACGGCGTCAACCTGTTGATCGTTTTCGGCGGTCGGTCCGGGAAGGCGCCAGTGGTCGGGGTCGGCGACGAGGCGGCGATGAGCGACGCCCTGCCCCAGGCCATGGTGCTCACCGCCATCGTGATCACTTTCGGCTTCACCGCCTTCCTGCTGGCGATCAGCTACCGCAGCTGGTACCTGAGCGGCGACGACGAGGTGCCCGACGACATCGAGGACCGGGAGATCGTCCGCCGGGCCGCCCAACGGGAGATGTCCGTCGCCGACCTCGCCGGCGAGCCGCCGACGGCCGACCCTCAGCAGGTCGACGCGCCGGCCCCACCCCGCGAGGAGGGCCCGGGATGAGCCGGTACGCGTCGACCGGGCCGGGCCGGTGGCGGCGATGAGCACGCTCGTGCCACTGCCGGTGGTGCTACCGCTGCTGGGTGCCGCGTTGACCCTGCTGCTGGCGGGCCGGCCGGGGAGCCAGCGGACGGTAAGCGTGGGTTGCCTGAGTATCAGCCTGACGGTGGCGGTGGTGCTGCTGGTGCAGGCGTACCGGCAGGGGCCGCTGGTGGTGCAGATCGGCGGCTGGCCGGCACCGGTGGGCATCGTGCTGATCGCCGACCAGTTGGCCGCGCTGATGCTTGTGGTCTCCTCGGCGGTGACCCTCTGCGTGCTGCTGTACTCGATCGGGCAGGGCCAGGCGGAGGTCGGGGAGAGGTCCCCGGTGGCAATCTTCCACCCGACCTATCTGGTGCTGACCGCCGGTGTGTGCAACGCGTTCCTCGCCGGTGACCTGTTCAACCTCTTCGTCGGCTTCGAGATGCTGCTCGCCGCCAGCTTCGTCCTGATCACCCTCAACGGCACCGGGCCGCGCATCCGCACCGGCTCCACCTACGTCATGGTCAACATCCTGGCGTCGATGATCTTCCTGATCTCGGTGGGCCTGGTCTACGCGGCCACCGGCACCCTCAACCTGGCCCAGCTCACCGCGCGGCTGGACGCGCTACCGGCCGGCGTACGCCTGAGCCTGCAACTGATGCTGTTGGTGGCCTTCGGCATCAAGGCGGCGGTCTTCCCGCTGTCGGCCTGGCTGCCCGACAGCTACCCGACGGCCCCGGCCCCGGTCACCGCGGTCTTCGCCGGCCTGCTCACCAAGGTCGGCGTGTACGCGATCATCCGGACCCAGACCCTGCTCTTCCCGGGGCAGCAGGCCGGGGAACTGCTGATGGTGGCGGCCGGACTGACCATGCTGGTCGGCATCCTCGGCGCGGTGGCCCAGTCGGACATCAAGCGGCTGCTGTCGTTCACGCTGGTCAGCCACATCGGCTACATGATCTTCGGGGTCGGGCTTAGCACTGTCGCCGGGCTGGTCGGTGCCATCTTCTACGTGGTCCACCACATCACCATCCAGACCACCCTGTTCCTGATCTCCGGACTGGTCGAGCAGCGGGCCGGCAGCACCGACCTGCGCCGCCTCGGCGGGCTGGCCCGGCTGGCACCCCTGGTGGGCGTGCTCTTCTTCGTCTCGGCGATGAACCTGGCGGGCATCCCGCCGTTCTCCGGCTTCCTGGGCAAGCTGGGCCTGCTCCAGGCCGGTGTCGCCGTGGGCGGGCCGCTGCCCTGGACGCTGGTGGCGGTGGGCACCGTTACCAGCCTGCTCACCCTCTACGTGGCGAGCCGGGTGTGGAACATCGCCTTCTGGCGCTCACCCTGCGAGACGGTCGCACCGACCGCACCGCTGCCGGCGCTGATGGTCGGCGCCACGGTCGCCCTGGTGGCACTCGGGGTGGCGTTGACCTTCGTGGCGGGACCGTTGTTCGAGTTCACCGGGCGGGCGGCGGAGGATCTGATCGAGCGCACCCCGTACGTGCGCGCCGTCCTGCCCGGCGGGGCGTCATGAGCGCGCCCGATGCCGTGCCGCCCGCATCGCCGGACCGGCGGACCCGGACGGGCCGGTGGCGTGACCAGCTGATCGCCTACGGCTGGCTGGTGCTGGCCTGGAACCTGTTCTGGGGCGAGTTCACCTGGGGCAACCTGCTGGGCGGGCTGCTGACCGCCGGCGTGGTGCTGCTGTTCTTCCCGCTGCCCCCGGTGACCTTCCACGGCCGGCTCCGGTTGCGGGGTCTGCTGGTGTTCGGCGGCCGGTTCGTCGTCGAGTTGGTCCAGGCCAGCGCCCACGTCGCCCGGATCGCGGTGCAACCGGGCTACACGCCCCGTTCGGCCATCATCGGCGTGCGGCTGCGGCTGCCCACCGACCTCAACCTGGCCCTCACCGCCGAGGTGCTCTCCCTGGTGCCCGGCACGTTGATCGTGGAGGTGGACCGGGACGCCGGAATCCTCTACGTGCACGTGCTCGACGTACGCGGCCCCGCCGCCCTCGCCGCCAGCCGTGACCAGGTCCGCGCCGTGGAACGGCGGATCGTCGAGGTGATCGGCTCGGACGCCGAGCTGCGCCGGGTGCGAACCGGATCCGTAGACAAGGAGTTCCCGTGACCGTCTTCCTCGCCGTCGTCCTCACCAGCCTGCTGTCGGTGACCGCCCTGCTCGCCCTCGTCCGCCTCTACCGGGGCCCGACCCTGCTGGACCGGGTCGTCGCCGCCGACATGCTGCTCGCCACCATGGTCGGCGCCGTCGGCGCGGAGGCGGCGGTCAACCGGCACGCCACCACCCTGCCGGTGCTGGTGGTGCTCGCCCTGCTCGGCTTCGTCGGTTCGGTGTCACTGGTCCGATTCGCCGTCCGGGACCGGCCGTGACACCCGGTGCCGTCGCGGACTGGCTGGCGGCCGTCAGCCTGACCACCGGTGCGCTGCTGAGCCTGGCCGCCGCCATCGGGGTGCTGCGCTTCCCGGACACGCTGAGTCGGATGCACGCGGCCACCAAGCCGCAGGTGCTCGGCGTGCTGCTCCTGCTGCTGGGGGTGGGCCTGCGGCTGCGCAGCCCGGCCGACCTCGGCATGATCGTTCTCGTCGGGGTCTTCCAACTGGCCACCGCCCCGGTCGCCGCGCAGATGATCGGTCGGGCCGCGTACCGGGCGGGGCGGGTGGACCGGAACCTGCTCGACGTCGACGAACTGGCCGACCGCTGAACCAGCCCACCCTGGCCGGCAGAACAGTACGCACACCCGCCCGGCCCGGGCCGCGACGCCGGTAGAATGACCGCATGATCGACTCTTCTGCCCAGGAGGGCAGCAGTAGCCAGCCGGGTAGGCCCCGGCATCCCCACACACCGACGACCCCGGGAGCCCTGAACCTCCCGTGTTGATCCTCGTCGGTCTTCTTCTGATCGTTGTCTTGACCGTCGCGACGGGTTACTTCGTCGCGCAGGAGTTCGGCTACGTCGCGGTCGACCGCGGCAAGCTGAAGCAAGCCGCCGCCGAGGGGGACCAGGCGTCCGCCCGGGCCCTCGAGGTCGCCGGCCGGCTGTCGTTCATGCTCTCCGGTGCGCAACTCGGCATCACCGTGACCGCCCTGCTGGTCGGTTACGTCGCCGAGCCATACCTCGGTGCCGGCCTGGCCGAGCTGCTCGGCGTGGCCGGCGTCTCCACCGGCGTCAGCCTGCCGTTGTCGGTCGCGCTGGCCCTGGTCATCGCCACCGTGGTGCAGATGGTCGTGGGCGAGCTGGCCCCGAAGAACCTGGCCATCGCCCGTCCCGAACCGGTCGCCCGGGCGTTGTCCCGTTCCACCCTGGTCTACCTGGCCATCGCCGGCCCGCTGATCAAGCTGTTCGACAAGTCCGCGGTGCGGCTGCTGCGGCGGGTCGGCATCGAGCCCATCGAGGAGCTGCCCAGCGGCGCCACCCCGGAGGACCTGGAACAGATCATCGCCGAGTCCCGGCTGGAGGGGCACCTCGACGCCGACATGTCGGCGCTGCTGGACCGGGGGCTCGACTTCCGGCAGTTGACGGCCGGAGAGGCCATGGTGCCCCGCGTCGACGTGCACACCGTGCGGGCACACGAGCCGGTCAGCCGGGTGGTCGAGCTGCTCGACACCGGCCGCTCCCGCTTCCCGGTGCGCGGCGCGGAGGGCGTCGACGACCTGGTCGGCGTGATCGGCATCGCCGACGTGCTCCAGGTGCCGCCGGCCGAGCGCGCCACCACACCGGTCAGCGCGGTGGCCGTACCGCCGCTGCTGGTGCCCGAGACGCTGCCGCTGCCCACCGTGCTGGACCGGCTCCGTTCCGGGCACCGCCAGCTCGCCTGCGTGGTCGACGAGTACGGCGGCTTCGCGGGCGTCATCACGCTTGAGGACATCGCCGAGGAACTGGTCGGCCCGATCCGCGACGAGGACGACCCGCCGGAGCGGGCCCCGGCGCGGCAGGAGGACGGCTCCTGGGTGGTACCCGCCCGCTGGCGCATCGACGAGGTCGCCGACAGCACCGGCATCGCCCTGCCCGAGGGCCCCGAGTACGACACCATCTCCGGGCTGGTCATGCGGGAGCTGGGCCGGGTGCCCGAGGTCGGTGACCGGCTGGAGATCAGCCTGCCGGCCGACGGCGACAACGGGCAGGTGCCGCCGCGCGCCCTGGTCGAGGTGCTCGCGGTGGACCGGCACGTGGCCGACTCGGTCCGCCTCCAGGTAAGCGACGGGCCTGCGGAGGTGACGGCATGAGCACCGGATTCGCGCTGATCACCTCGGTGGTTCTGCTGGCGCTCAACGGCTTCTTCGTCGCCGCCGAGTTCGCCCTGGTGGCGAGCAAGCGGTACCGCCTGGAACAGGCGGCGGCCAGCGGCACCCGGGCCGCCCGGGCCGCTCTCGACGGCGTACGCGAGCTGTCCCTGATGCTGGCCGGTGCGCAGCTCGGCATCACCCTGTGCACGCTGGGCCTCGGCGCCCTGGCCGAGCCGGCGATCGAGCGGCTGCTCAGTCCGCTGCTGCACGCCGTCGGTCTGCCGTACGGTGCCAGCCACGTGATCGCGCTGATCTTCGCGCTGAGCCTGGTCACCTTCCTGCACCTGGTGGTCGGCGAGATGGCACCGAAGTCCTGGGCGATCACCCACCCGGAACGGTCCGCGCTGCTGCTGGCGCTGCCGTTCCGGGCCTTCGCCCGGGTGGCTCGTCCGGTGCTGTCGGTGCTCAACGCGGTAGCCAACGCGATGCTGCGGCTGGTGAAGGTCAACCCGCAGGACCAGTTGGCCCAGGTGCACGGCCCCGACGAGTTGCGGATGCTGCTGGAACAGTCCCGGGAGCACGGGCTGCTCGGTGCCGCCCAGCACGAACTGCTCACCAGCATGCTGGAGTTGCAGGGCACGACGGTCGCCCAGGTGATGGAACCGTTCGACCAGATCGTGACCGTGCGCCGGGACGATTCGGCGGGCCGCATCGAGCAGGTCAGCCGGGACAGCGGCCGGTCACGGCTGGCGGTGCTGGACGCCGCCGGTCACGTCTGCGGCCTGGTGCACGTACGGGAGGCGGTGCGGGCCACGGCCGGCCGGCCCGACGCCACCGCGGCCGATCTGATGAACGACGCCATCACGATCCCGGACACCGCCACCGTGACCGAGGCGGTGGCCGTGATGCGGGCCCGCCAGTCGCAACTCGCTCTGGTCCGCAACGGTGGTGGGCCCACCCGGCCGGTCGGCTTCGTCGCCCTGGAGGACCTGCTGGAGGAGGTCATCGGGGAGTTCGACGACGAGACCGATCCGATCCCGCGCGCGGTACGCCGGCTCAGATAGGGGCACACGGGTGCGGCTGACGGGGGTGTCACCGGGATCGGGCGGAACGGGCCTGACGGTGCAGACCGCGCTGGCCAACCCGAGCACCCGCCCCGGCCTGCGCCTGCCGGGGCGGGTGAACCTCATCGCCGGTTCCGTCGACGTACCGGTCCTGCATGTCCGGCTCGGCCTGGTCGGCACGGTCGAGCCGGACGATCCCGAAGCTCCCCGCCGGCTGGTGCAGTTCCATCAGGCGCGGGTGGCCGGCGTCGGGGTGCTGCGGGCCGGCCGGGCCCGGTCGATTCCGTTCGAGCTTGCGATCCCGTGGGAGACGCCGGTGACCACGTACGGCGGGGTGCCGTTGCTCAGCCTGCGGATGGGACTGCGTACCGAGGTGGCGATCGAGGCCACCCGGGACCAGGGCGCGATGGTGCCGGTCTTCGTCCACCCGCTGCCGACCCAGCAGCACATCCTCGCCGCCCTGAACACGCTCGGCTTCAGCGTCCGCCAGTCCGGCCTGGTCGACGGCCGGCTGCCCGGCGTGGAGCAGGCCCTGCCTCTGCACCAGCGGTGGGGCTTCTGGGTCGGTCCGCTCTACGCCGGGCCGATCACCGAACTGGAGGTGATCTTCGTGGCCAACTCCGCCGGTCTGGAGGTGATCCTCTGGTGTGACCGGCGGCTGGCGCTGGCCGGGATCACCCACACCAGCATCAGCCGGTTCCGGATCTGGCACGTCGGCGCCGACCAGCGGGACTGGATCACCACCGTGGACGGCTGGCTGCGCGAGGCCATCAACCGGCACGCCGCCGCGGCGGCGCACGCCGACTGGTCGGCCCCCATTAACGAGTCGGCCCACGTCAGTCGCCCGCCCGACCGGCCGCTGCCACCCGGTCCGCCGTCTGGTGGCGACGCGGGCGGTGCCGGTGTCGGTGGCGGCGAGGGTGGTGGTGGTGGCGGCGGTGGCGGCGGCACCTGACGCCGTCCGCGCCGGCACCTGACGCCGTTCGCGCCGGCATCGCAGCGGCTCATCTGCCGGGAGCGCGCCCGCGCGTGTGGTCAGCCCTGCGCGAGCTTGAGGCCGAAGCCGAGGAAGAGGGCACCCACGGCGCTGGTCGCGCCGGCCGCCAGCCGGCGGCGCCGGCTGAACTGGACGGCCAGGAACGTGCCCGCGAAGATCAGCGCGGTCAGGTAGAGCGCGCTGGTCACCTGGGCGATCAGACCGAGCAGCAGGAACGACAGCGCGGGCCAGGGGTACGTCGGGTCGACGAACTGGATGAAGAACGAGACGAAGAACAGGATCGCCTTCGGGTTGAGCAGGCTGATCACCAGCGCCTTGCGGAACGGGCTGCGCGTCGCCGCCGGCTCCGCGGCGTCGATCAACCGCGGGGTGCCCGGGTCATTGCGGTCCCGCCAGCGTCGCCACGCCCCGCGCAGCATGGTCAACCCCACATAGCCCAGGTACGCGGCACCCGCGTACTTGATCACGAGGAAGATCGGGGGGTACGCCTTGAGCAGCGAGGCCACTCCGACGGCGGAGAGGAACATGAGTATCGCGTCACCGACCCAGACGCCGCTCGCCGCCTGGTAGCCGACGCCGACACCGCGCCGCGCGGCGGTGGAGAGGACGAACAGCGAGTTGGGGCCGGGCAGCAGCACGATGGCCACGGTCCCCAGCACGTACGTCCAGATGTCGGTGATTCCCAGCACGTCCGACATCATCGGGCCGACACGGGCCGAGCGCGAAGCCTTTCCCGCAGGCTGACCTGTGCTTTCGGCCACTCGTCGACGGTCATCGAATACTGCACGGTGTCCCGCCACGAGCCGTCGGGTCGCAACCGGTGCATCCGCAGCACCCCCTCCCGGGTCGCGCCGAGCCGCTCGATGGCGCGCTGCGAGCGCTCGTTGCGAATGTCGGTGTGCCACACCACCCGCACCGCGTCGAGTTCCTCGAAGGCGCGGGTGAGCAGCAGCAGTTTCGCCTCGGTGTTGATCCCGGTGCGCCACCACGGCCGGCCGAGCATGGTGTGCCCGATCGCCACCGACCGACGCTCCGGGTCGATCTCGTAGTACGAGGTGGTGCCGACCACCGCGCCGGTCACCGCGCAGCGCTGGGCCCAGGCGACCCGCTCCTGCCGGTGCTGCTCGGCCAGGGCCGCGACGATCACCTCACGCAGCTGCTCCGGCCCGCCTGGCAGCGGCCGGCTGAGGTGCCGCCAGACCTCGGCGTCGGCGGTTGCGGCGTACAACTCGTCGGTGTGGGCCTCATCGAGCGGCTCCAGCAGCACGTGTGCGCCGCCCAGCACCGCCGGTTCCTGCCAGGGCGAGCGGTGCGGGCGCAGGTACGCCGGCAGCGGTGCGGTGACCCCGGCGTCCGGCTCCGGCAGGCCGGCGGTCAGCCGCAGCGGCACCACGCCGGCCCAGTGCGCCAGGTCGAGATCGGCCGGGTCGTCGCGTACCCCGCCGGTGCGGGTGCGCAGTGACACCTCCGTCAGCGGCAGCGCCAGCACGGCGGTCTCGGCCAACTCCCGCCGGTTGGGCGGGCGGCTGTCCGCCGCGCGGCCGGTGCCGACCTTCTCCACCAGGGCGGTCAGCACGTCGGACTTCTCGCCCGGGTCGGTGACCAGGTGGGCGGTACCGTGCGCGACCACCGACCGGTAGTTGGCGCTGTGGTGGAACTGGGAGCGGCCGTAGACCAGGCCGTCGAGGAGGGTGACCGCGACGCAGACCGGCAGGCCGTCGGCGCGGGCGGCGAGCAGTGGCCGGCTGCCGGTGGAGCCGTGCAGGTAGAGCGTGTCACCGATGCGTATGTGCAGCGTGGGCAGCACGCGGGGCTCGCCGTCCACGGTGAACCCGAGCGCACAGTGGTACGCCTCGTCGAGCACGGCATGGGTGGCGGTGCGGTCGTAGCTCATCCGGTCCCGGGAACGGCTGGCGGTGGTGCGGGTGGTCGGCGAGTACATGCTTCCACCTTTGTTCTAGTACAATCTCATCTTTGTGTCAGCACGCTACCAGGTGACCGGTGCGACGGCCGTCGAGATTTCGGCCAGCATCGAGTCCGGCATCCGCGAAGCCGCCCTCGCTCCCGGCGACCCACTGCCACCGGTGCGCACCCTCGCCGCCGACCTGACCGTCAGCCCGGCCACCGTCTCCCGCGCCTACGCCGAACTGCGTCGTCGCGGACTCGTCGTCACCGCCGGCCGGCACGGCACCCGGGTACGCCCCCGACCACCCGTCGCCGCCCGCCGAGCCGCACTGCGCCCGCCGCCCGCACCCGGGCTGCGCGACCTGTCCCGAGGCCAACCCGACCAGCGGCTGCTGCCGCCGCTGCGGCGGCACCTGGCCGCCCTCGCCGATACCGTCGGCGACCCGGTGGGCTATCCCGACCTCGGCGTACTGCCCGAGATGTCCGAGGTGGCCGCAGCGCGGCTCGCCGCCGACGGGGTGCCGGCCCCCGGGCTCACCCTCACCGGCGGCGCGCTGGACGGCATCGAACGCCTGCTCGGCGCGCACCTGCGCCACGGCGACGCGGTCGCCGTCGAGGATCCGGGCTGGGCCGGCCTGCTCGACCTGCTCGCCGCGCTCGGGCTACGGCCGATCGGAGTGCCCATCGACGACGACGGGCCGATCGTCGCCGGAGTCGCCGCAGCCCTCGCCGCCGGCGCGCGAGCACTCATCGTGACCAGCCGGGCCCAGAACCCGACCGGCGCGGCCGTCTCCGCCGACCGGGCCGGCGCCCTGCGCGACCTGCTCGCCGGACGGGCCGACCTGCTCCTGATCGAGGACGACCACGCCGCCGAGCTGGCCCGCGTACCGCTGCACCCGCTCGCCGGGGCGACCACCCACTGGGCCTTCGTCCGCTCGGTCAGCAAGCCCTTCGGCCCCGACCTGCGCCTGGCCGTGCTGGCCGGAGACGAGACCACGGTGGCGCGGGTGGCCGGCCGGGCCCGGGTCGGCACCGGCTGGGTCTCCACCGTGCTGCAACGGCTCGTGCTCTCGCTCTGGGAAGATCCGGAGACGGACGCCCTGATCGACCGGGCCGCGGAGAGCTACGAACGACGGCGCCACGCCCTGATCACCGCCCTCGCCGACCGTGGCCTGCCCGCCCACGGTCGCAGCGGCATCAACGTCTGGCTACCGGTGGACGACGAGACCAGTGCGCTGACCACCCTGCGTGACGCCGGCTGGGCGGTCGCCCCGGGCGCGCTCTACCGGCTCGCCGGCCCGCCGGGGCTGCGCATCACCGTCAGCGACCTGCACGAGAAGGAGATCCCAGCCCTCGCCGACGCGGCCGCCCGCGCGGCCCGCCCCACCCCCTCACCAGGCTTCACCGCCTGACCGACCCCCAGGTCTGCGGCAGGATACCGGCGTCATGAGGGCTGGGCGGGCTCCGCTTGCGGCATCTCGGGGCGTCCCGGCCGGCGGATACACCGAGTTGCGGCATGTCGGGCCTGCCTCCCCAGGGCTGCGGGCCGCCCTGCTCGCGTGAGGCGCGCCACAGCGGGTAGAACAGTCGCCATGGCCGACACCGACACCGCGCCCGGCGCCCAGCGGTTCATCCCGCCGCAGACCGACACCCTCGACGACCTGCGGGCCGCCGCCACCGGCTGCCGGGGCTGCGAGCTGTACCGGGACGCCTCCCAGACCGTCTTCGGCCGGGGCGACGCCAGCGCCCGGGTGGTCTTCGTCGGCGAACAACCCGGCGACATGGAGGACCAGAAGGGACTGCCCTTCGTGGGCCCCGCCGGCCGACTGCTCCGCAAGGCGGTCGACGACGCCAAGCTGGACCCGGCCCACATCTACCTCACCAACGCGGTGAAGCACTTCCGCTTCGAGCTGCGCGGCAAACGGCGGATCCACCAGACCCCCGACCGGGTACACATCACCGCCTGCCGACCCTGGCTGGTCGCCGAGTTCGCCCAACTGACCCCCGAGGTGATCGTGGTACTCGGGGCGACCGCCGCCAAAGCGCTGCTCGGCCCGAATTTCCGGGTCACCCGCCAGCGCGGCGAACTGCTGCCCTGGCCGGCCGCCGCCCAACATCCGGAGGACTTTCAGCGGGTACCGGTGGACAACTCCGGCGGGACCACCGACGCGCCCCCGGCCCGACTGCTGGCCACCATCCACCCGTCCGCCGTGCTCCGTGCCGACAACCAGGACGTCGCGTACGACGGGCTGGTCGCCGACCTCACCGTCGTCGCCCGCGCCCTCGCCGGCTGACCTGCCGTCCTCCCGGCTGACCTGCCGCTCCCTCGGCTGACCTGCGGCCCCCGGCCGCGGCACCGACCACGCGCCGGGGTCGCGGGCGGTGCCACACTTGCCGCCATGCAGCAGCACCTCTACGAGCCCGACCACGACGAGTTCCGTGACCTGTGCCGGCGGTTCCTGGACCGCGAGGCCGTGCCGCACCACGACCGCTGGGAGGCCGACGGCATCGTCGACCGCGAGGTGTGGCGGAAGGCCGGCGCCGCCGGACTGCTCGGGCCTGACGTCGACGAGGCGTACGGCGGCGGCGGGCAACGGGACTTCCGGTACAACGCCGTCCTCGTCGAGGAGATCGTCAACTCGGGCTGTTCCGGGCTCGGGTTCGGCCTGCACAACGACGTGGTCGCGCCGTACCTCACCGAACTGACCACCGAGGAGCAGCGCCGGCGCTGGCTGCCCCGGTTCTGCTCCGGCGACCTCGTCACCGCCATCGCGATGAGCGAACCCGGTGCCGGCTCCGACCTGGCCGGCGTACGCACCACCGCCGTCCGTGACGGGGACAGCCTCGTGCTCAACGGGCAGAAGACGTTCATCACCAACGGCGAGCTGGCCGACCTGGTGATCGTGGTGGCCCGGACCGCCGACGAGGGTGCCCACGGGGTCAGCCTGATCGTCGTGGAGACCGGAACCGACGGCTTCACCCGGGGCCGTCGACTGGCCAAGGTCGGATTGAAGGCCAACGACACCGCCGAACTCTTCTTCGACGACTGCCGGGTGCCGGCCGCCAACCTCATCGGCACCGAGAACCACGGCTTCTACCACCTGATGGCCAACCTGCCCCGGGAACGGCTCAGCATCGCCGTCGCCGCGGTCGCCGCCGCGGAACGGCTGCTCGCCCTCACCCTCGACTACGCGCGTACCCGGGAGGCGTTCGGCCGGCCGATCGGGAAGTTCCAGCACAACCGGTTCCTCCTCGCCGAACTGGACACCGAGGTCACCATCGCGCGGACCTTCGTCAACCACTGCGTGGCCGAGTTCAACGCCGGCCGACTGTCGGTGACCGACGCGGCCAAGGCCAAGTGGTGGACCACGGAGCTGCAGAACCGGGTGGCCGACCGGTGCGTGCAGTTGCACGGCGGCTACGGCTTCATGGCGGAGTACCCGGTGGCGCGGGCCTGGTTGGACAGCCGGGTGCAGACCATCTACGGCGGCACCACCGAGATCATGAAGGAGATCATCGGTCGCGGCCTGGGGCTGTGACGAAAACCGGGCTGCCGGCTGTCGGTCGGGTGCGAAAGGATGGTCACCCCTTACCAAGGAGCCTCCCGTTGGCCACTGACCTGACCACACCGGCGTACCCGGATGTCGCGCCCATCCAGCGGCGCACCCTGCGGCTGCTCTTCACCACCCAGGTCGTCGGCGGCATCGGGGTGACCATCGGCATCGCCGTCGGCGCCCTGCTCGCCGCCGAGATCGCCGGCACCGCCGTGGCCGGCCTGGCGCAGAGCGCCGCCGTGATCGGTGCCGCCCTGCTCGCCGTACCGGTCACCCGGATCATCACCGGGTACGGCCGCCGCCCCGGCCTGGCCTTCGCGTACGTGATCGGGGCGCTGGGCGGGGCACTGGTCGTGCTCGCCGCGGCGACCAGGTCGGTCCCGCTGCTCTTCCTCGGCATGCTCCTCTTCGGCGGCGGCTCCGCCGCCAACCTCCAGGCCCGCTACGCCGCGGTCGACCTCGCCGAACCGGACCGGCGCGCCCGGCAACTGTCGCTGATCGTCTGGGCCACCACCATCGGCGCGGTGGCCGCCCCGAACTTCGCCGCCCTTGCCGACCGCACCACCAGCGGCTGGGGGCTGCCGGCGCTGTCCGGCCCGTTCGCGTTCAGCGCCGTCGCGTTCGTGCTCGCCGCCGGCGTACTGCTGCTGTGGTTGCGGCCCGACCCGCTGCTCACCGCGCGCCGGCTCGCGGCGGCCCGCGCCGGCGAGTCCGAGCCGATCCCGTCTGGTCCACCACCGATCCCGGCCGAGGCGACCCCGGCCGCGTCCGCGCTCGCCCCGGCCGGCACGGTTCCGGCGGCGGCCGAGCCCGTCGCGGCACCGGCACCGCCGGCCCGGCGCGGCGTGGGCATGCGCGCCGCCTGGTCGGTGGTACGCGCCCGACCGGCCGCCCGACTCGGCGTGGCCGCCGTGGCCGTGGGCCACCTGGTGATGGTGGCGGTGATGGCGATGACCCCGGTGCACCTGCGGGAGTACTACGCCGTCGACGAGGTGCTGCCGGTGGTCGGGCTGGTGCTGAGCCTGCACATCGCCGGCATGTACGCACTGGCACCGGTGGTCGGTTGGCTCGCCGACCGGTTCGGCCGGCGCCCGGTCATCCTCGGTGGCATCGGGACGCTGCTGGCCGCCTGCGCGGTCGCCGGTACCGCCGGGCACCACACGCCCCGGCTCACCGTCGGGCTCATCCTGCTCGGGCTCGGCTGGTCGGCGACCATGGTGGCCGGTTCCACCCTGCTGTCGGAGTCGGTACCGGACGAGGTGCGCCCCAGCGCCCAGGGGCTGTCCGACCTGCTCATGGGGCTTGCCGGAGCGTTGGCCGGAGCGCTGAGCGGGTTTGTCATGCAACTTGCGGGCTATCCGGTGCTGACCCTGCTCGCCGCAGTCGCGGTGGCGCCCCTGCTGGCGCTAGCGTTGCGTCCGGTGCCGGTGGGTGCACCGGACAGGAAGGACTGATCACGTGCGGCTGACCGACTTCTGGGCGCGCCTGGCCGAGGCGTTCGGGCCGGCGTACGCGGCCAGCATCGCCAGCGACCAGGTGTTGTCGGAACTCGGCGGGCGAACCATCGAGCAGGCCCTCAAGGCCGGCGTGGAGACGCACGTGGTGTGGCGCGCCGTGGTCGCCGCCTATCCGGACCGGGTACCCACCCGGCTACGCTGAGCAGTCGATTCGTTACTTCCGCGTGTCTCTTGCCGAGTCGTACACCTGTTCGGCTATTGTCCACAGCGGGGTGCTCGTCCACAGGCCACGGCCAGTCGGCTGGTTTTCTGTCGGACCCAGCGCCTAGCGTGTCCCGCGTGACGCGAAGCTCAGGAAAGACGCCGGCGAAGGCAGGGGTGGCAACGATGGCGGCAGGACCTGACCGGGAGAAGGCGCTCGACCTTGCTCTCGCTCAGATCGACAAGCAATTCGGCAAGGGCTCGGTGATGCGGCTGGGGGAGCGACCGGTCATCCAGACCTCGGTCATTCCGACCGGTTCCATCGCGCTCGACGTGGCGCTCGGCGTGGGTGGTCTGCCTCGCGGCCGGGTCGTCGAGGTGTACGGCCCGGAGAGCAGCGGTAAGACCACGGTCGCCCTGCACGCGGTGGCCAACGCCCAGCGGGCCGGCGGCATCGCCGCCTTCATCGACGCCGAGCACGCGCTCGATCCGGAGTACGCCAAGGCCCTCGGCGTCGACACCGACGCCCTGCTGGTCTCCCAGCCGGACACCGGCGAGCAGGCGCTGGAGATCGTGGACATGCTGGTCCGCTCCGGCGCGATCGACATCATCGTGATCGACTCGGTCGCCGCGCTGGTGCCGCGCGCCGAGATCGAGGGCGAGATGGGCGACAGCCACGTGGGTCTCCAGGCCCGGCTGATGAGCCAGGCGCTGCGGAAGATCACCGGCGTGCTCAACAACACCGGCACCACCGCGATCTTCATCAACCAGCTCCGCGAGAAGATCGGCGTCATGTTCGGATGCATGTCGTACTCGACCCGGGTCACCCTGGCCGACGGCACGCAGGAGAAGATCGGCAAGATCGTCAACCAGCGGATGGATGTCGAGGTCCTCTCCTACAACCCGGACACCGACCGGGTGGAGCCGAAGCGGATCACCAACTGGTTCAACAACGGGCCGGCGGAGCAGTTCCTCCAGTTCACCGTCGCCAAGTCGGGTGGCAACGGGCGGGCGCAGTTCGCCGCCACCGCCAACCACCTGGTACGCACTCCGGGCGGCTGGCGGGAGGCGGGCGAGTTGATCGCCGGTGACCGGGTGATGCTCGCCGAGTCACGCCGTCTCAGCGAGCAGCAGTGGCAGGTCGTGCTCGGTTCGCTGATGGGCGATGGTGCCCTGTCGCCGAACCGCCAGGATCGCTCCGGTGTCCGCTTCCGTCTCGGCCACGGTGCACAGCAGGTGGACTACCTCGACTGGAAGGTCTCGCTGCTGGGCAACATCGGCCACTCCCGGCGTACCGACGCACGGGGAGCGGCTTTCGTCGACTTCACTCCGCTGCCGGAGTTGGACGAGCTGCGCCGCGCGGTCTACCTGGGTGACGGCAAAAAGCACCTCAGCTGGGACTACCTCAAGGCGCTGACTCCTCTGGCGCTCGCAGTGTGGTACATGGATGACGGCTGCTTCACTGTCCGCTCCAAGGGCTTGCAGGAGCGTACGGTGGGCGGCTCCGGCCGGATCGAGATCTGCGTCGAGGCGATGGCGGAGGGCAGCCGGGATCGCCTGGTGGAGCATCTGCGCGACGCGTACGGCATGGACGTGAAGCTGGTCTCCCGGGGGGCCCGGCAGACGGCGTCGATCATCTTCACCACCGAGTCGTCGGCGAGGTTCCAGGAGCTGGTCGCTCCCTACGTGCCGGCGGCGATGGAGGCCAAACTGCTGCCGCGCTTCCGTGGCCAGTGTGCAGTCGAGCCGCAGTTCGTCCCGGCGGAGCTGATGCCGGTGCCCGCCCGGATCGTCGATGTCCGGGTCAAGCCGAAGACCCGCTCGATGAACCGGTTCGACATCGAGGTCGAGGGCAACCACAACTACTTCGTCGACGGCGTCATGGTGCACAACAGCCCTGAGACCACCACTGGTGGGCGGGCGTTGAAGTTCTACGCCTCGGTCCGGCTCGACGTGCGGCGCATCGAGAGCCTGAAGGACGGCACCGACGTGGTCGGTAACCGGACCCGGGTCAAGGTCGTGAAGAACAAGGTTGCGTCCCCGTTCAAGCAGGCCGAGTTCGACATCATGTACGGCAAGGGCATCTCCCGCGAGGGCTCGCTGATCGACGTCGGCGTCGAGCAGTCGATCATTCGCAAGTCCGGTGCCTGGTACACCTACGAGGGCGACCAGTTGGGCCAGGGCAAGGAGAAGGCCCGCGAGTTCCTCCGGGAGAACCCGGACGTGGCCGCCGAGATCGAGAAGAAGATCCTGGAGAAGCTCGGCGTCGGGGTCGGCGCGGGCGACGCCGCCGGTGGCCCGGAGCTGCCGCCGGTCGACTTCTGATCCTGAGTCGTGGCAGGACGACGTGCCCGCTCGGGGCGGGGCTGGGATGCCAGCCCGCCCCGGGCGGGCGACGCCACACCGCGTCCCCGCCGAGGCCGCCGCGCCGCCGGCAACCCCGCCGACCCGGGTGACCCGGCGTCGGCCGGTTCTCCGGATTCGTCGACGTCAGGTGCGCCGGCATGGGGCACCTCCCGGGGCAGGGCCGGTTCCGCCGGACGGGCCGGCGGTTCGGCACGCGGGGAAGCGGCAGCCGCGCCTCGTGACGAGGCCGAGGTGGCCCGGGAGATCTGTCTGCGGCAGCTCGCGGTACGCCCGCGTACCCGCGCCGAATTGGCCACCGCGTTGGCCCGGCGGGGCGTCTCCGAGGAGACCGCCAACCAGGTGCTCGACCGGTACGACGAGGTCGGCATCATCGACGACGCCGCGTTCGCCCGGGCCTGGGTGAGCAGCCGGCACGCCGGCCGGGGGTTGGCCCGCCGGGCACTCGCCAACGAGCTGCGCCAACGCGGCGTGGATGGCGACACGGCCAGTGAGGCGCTGGACGAGCTGGACGACACCACCGAGGCGGAGACCGCCCGCGCCCTGGTGGAGAGGAAACTGCGTACCGCCCGAGGCGAGCCGGACGCGGTGTTCCGGCGGCTGGTCGGCATGCTGGCCCGCAAGGGCTACCCGGCCGGCGTCGCGATCCGGGCGGTGAAGGACGCGATCGCCGCGCAGAGCGCCGAGGCGGCCGAGTTTGCCGAGCAGATCGACGCCGACGCCCTCGTCGACGCCGAGGGCGAGATCGACCGCTGACCGCGCGCTCCCGCTGTCACGCCGTCCGCCAGACGTGACTTCGGTCGGGCCCCCGGGGCTTGGGGCGATGCGTGTGGCGCGGCTGCGACGACCACCTCCGCAACGTGACCAGCCCGGATGAGTCAACCCGGCGTTGGTTGTTCGTCTTTTTTGCCCGCTGGCGTCCGAGTATTCATTGGCGGAGGGTGACGAGTTAACTTCTCTCCGTCCGGGTGGTTTGATCATCCGTTCTTGACCGGAGCCCGGTTGAGACCTAGCCTCGCCATAAAGGCTCACATTGCCCGACCAAGCGCAGGCTAAGCGCACAACATAGATCCCGTAACAGAACAGCATCACTTTGGCCGGCACGATCGGCCGCGTACGTCAGCTCCGGACAGGCCGGTCCGGGCTCACGTGACAGTGCACCCGGCCCGCCGACGGCCGTCAGGGACGTCGGCGGAGGAAGCCAACCCACGGCCATGCGCTCCGGTCGGGCGTCCAGAGTCGCAGGAGCGTGCCCACCCGGCAGGCTGTTGCGGCGCGACGGTTCAGGGGAGGCGCGCCATGGCGAGGCGGCACAGGTTCACCGGAGTCCCGGCATGAGCGAGCGGAGCGGGTCGACCTTGAGGCTTCGTTCGGCGCTGCCCGCCAGGGGCACGCAGCGGAACGGAGTGCCGGCATGAGCGCGGGGGCAGGCGCTCCCGGTGCGGCGGAGTCCGGGGCCAGCGACGACGGTGAGCAGAGTTCCGGTCCACCTGCCGTCGCGTTGGTGGTCGGCGACGGGCCGGACGGAGCTGACCGATGAGCGCCTTCGATGTCGTGATCCTGACTGCCGTGTTGGTGTTGACCCTCGTGGTACTCGGCGCGGTCCTGTTCGGGGTGCGGCTGATGCGGGGTCTGCTGACGCGTCCGGCACCGGAGGATCCCGCGTACGTCGCGGAGAAGGACCGGCAGGAGCAGTCGCTGGCCGCGCTGCGCACCGCCGCTGACGAAGTCAACAGCACCATCGACGTGGCGAAGTCCGCGGCGGCGGCGGCGCGCGCCGAGGCGGCGGCGGCCAAGGCCGAGGCGAAGGCCGCTCGGGCGGAGGCGCGTCGGGTGCTCGACGACGCCCGCGCCGAGGCGGACACGGTGCTGGAACGGGCGCACAAGCAGGCCGAGGCGGACGCCGAGCAGTTGCGCACGGCAGCCCGGCGCAGCGGTGAGCGGGAGGTGGCGGTGCTGGCCGCGACCACCCGGGAGCAGGCCGCCGAGGTGGAGCGGCGGGCGACCCGGATGGACGAGCGGGAGCGGCTGCACACCGAGGAGGTGGAGCGGCTCGCGGAGCGGGAGCGCCAGCTTACGGCGGCCAACGCCGCGCTGGCGGCCCGCGAGGCGGCGCTGGCCGAGCGGGAGGTCGAGCTCGCCGAGGTGGAGAACCAGCGGCGACGTGAGTTGGAGCGGGTCGCCGGTTTGACCGCCGACGCCGCGCGGGCCGAGTTGGTCGAGGCGATCGAGGGGCAGGCCAAGCGGGAGGCCGCGCTGCTGGTCCGGGACATCGAGTCCGACGCGAGGTCGACTGCCGAGCAGCGGGCCCGGCACATCGTGGTCGACGCCATCCAGCGGGTGGCCAGTGAGCAGACCGCCGAGAGTGTGGTCAGTGTGCTGCACCTGCCGGGCGACGAGATGAAGGGTCGGATCATCGGTCGGGAGGGCCGTAACATCCGGGCCTTCGAGTCGGTCACCGGGGTCAACCTGATCATCGACGACACTCCCGAGGCGGTGTTGCTGTCCTGCTTCGATCCGGTACGCCGGGAGGTCGGCCGGTTGACGCTGGAGAAGCTGGTGTTGGACGGCCGGATCCATCCGCACCGCATCGAGGAGGTGCACGAGCTGGCCCGGCAGGAGGTGGATCAGCTCTGCCACCGGGCCGCCGAGGACGCTCTGGTGGAGGTCGGCATCACCGAGATCCACCCGGAGCTGGTCACCCTGCTGGGCCGGTTGCGCTACCGCACGTCGTACGGGCAGAACGTGCTCAAGCACCTGGTGGAGACGGCGCACATCGCCGGGGTGATGGCGGCCGAGCTGCGGTTGGACGTACCGTTGATCAAGCGGTCGGCGTTCCTGCACGACATCGGCAAGGCGCTCACGCACGAGGTGGAGGGCAGCCACGCCATCATCGGCGCGGACGTGGCCCGTAAGTTCGGCGAGAGCGAGGACGTGGTGCACGCCATCGAGGCGCACCACAACGAGGTGCCGCCGCAGACCGTGGAGGCGGTGCTCACCCAGGCGTCCGACGCCTGTTCCGGTGGTCGGCCGGGGGCCCGGCGGGAGAGCCTGGAGGCGTACGTCAAGCGGCTGGAACGCATCGAGGAGATCGCCGCCGGCAAGGTCGGGGTGGAGAAGGTCTTCGCCATGCAGGCGGGTCGGGAGATCCGGGTGATGGTCAAGCCCGACGACGTCGACGACATCGGCGCGGCGGTGCTGGCCCGGGACGTGGCCAAGCAGGTCGAGGAGGAGCTGACCTATCCGGGTCAGATCCGGGTGACCGTGGTCCGCGAGTCCCGGGTCACCGAGATCGCCCGCTGAGCGGACAGGAGGCCGGCCCGGAAGTTACCGGGCCGGCCTTCTTTACCTCTGTCGGGCCTTAGCTTCCGCCGTAACCGCCGCCGCCGGCACCCTCGGCCTGCGCCGTGAGCGCGGCCGGCGGCGGGTTCTGGGCCGGTGTCCCGGCGGTCTTGCGGCCGCGGGAAAGCCGGTGCTGGACGTACTGGGCCAGCTTGGACAGCGAGTAGTTGACCAGGATGAACAGCAGCCCGATGACGACGTACACCTGGATTGGGTTGTCCAGCACGCCGATGATCTGCTTGCCGATGTTGAGGGTCTCCTCGTAGCTGATGATGAAGCCGAGCGAGGTGTCCTTGAGCACCACCACGAGCTGGCTGATCAGGGCCGGCAGCATGATCCGGAATGCCTGCGGCAGCAGGATCAGGTGGGTGGTCTGCAACGGCGAGAGACCGATTGCGCCGGCAGCCTCGGCCTGCCCGCTGGGCAGGCCCTCCATGCCCGAGCGGAGGATCTCGGCGATCACCACGGAGTTGTAGATGGTGAGGCCGATGACCAGGTACCACAGCGTGTCGAAGGAGATGCCGAACTCGGGGAAGCCGCGAGCCACGAAGAAGATCGTGATGACCACCGGCAGCCCTCGGAACACTTCGACGCAGATCCGGGTGATCGCGGAGAGCACGGCGGTGAGCCCGCGTGCCAGATACGACAGCGGGGTGGCGAGACCGGTGAACCGGCGGCGGCCCAGGTGCTTGAGCTGGATCCTCAGCACGGCCAGCAGGGTGCCGACCACGAGCGAGGAGATGATGGCCAGCGCCGCAGCGGTCAGCGTGTTGCGGAACCCGTAGCCGATCTTGTCCCACACCTGGGAGAAGTACTCGTTCGAGGGGTCGATCAGCGGACCCCACAGCTCCATCGAGAACTGGCCCTTGTCTTCAAGCGGGCGGTAGACCATAAAGTACGCGCCGGCGATCAGGACGAACGTGGCGGCGATGCTGCTGATCAACGTGATCCGGCGTTGGCGGGGCCCGGGTACGTCGTAGAGAACGCTGCCTTGCTGGTTCATCGGGCCACCGCCTGTCGCTTCTCGATGCGGTCCAGCAGCGCGCCGAGCGGGACTGTCATGATCAGGTATCCGATCGAGATGCCGATGGCAACCGGTACGAAGGCATGACCCTCGGCCGAGGTGAGCTGGTCGGCGGTCTGTGAGAGGTCGCCCACCACGCCGAAGAAGCCGACCAGTGCGGAGTTCTTGATCATCGCGATGATCACGGAACCCAGCGGTACCACGGATGCCTTCCAGGATTGTGGCAACACCACGTAGCGCAGGTTCTGGCCGAACGTGAGTCCGAGTGAACGGGCGGCCTCCGCCTGCCCGGCGGGGACGGCGTTCACCCCCGAACGCAACGCCTCACAGACGAAGGCGGCGGTGTAGAGGACCAGGGCGATCAGCGCGAACCGGAAGTACGGCAGGTCGGTGCCGAGCCGGCTGAAGATCAGGTCAAGGCCGGGGATGCGGAGGAAGTCCGCGTTGGAGCCGAGGGCCGGCAGGCCGAACGCGGCGAAGAACATCACCACGGTCAGCGGCAGGTTTCGGAAGATGTTGACGTAGCCGGTGCCGACGGCGCGCAGCGGCGGCACCGGCGAGATCCTCAGTACCGCCACGACGGCACCCAGGATCAGGGCGCCGATCGCAGCGAGGAGGCAGATCTGGAGGGTGAGCCAGAACCCGCCCGCGAAAACGTCGAACTTGTCGATGAGCACATTCACGGGTCGGACTTCCTCCCCACCCTCCAGATCGGTGACTCAGTAGCGGTTGACGGCCGGTGCCTCGCCCAGTTCGGCACCGAACTTACCGGCGGTGTCGTCCCAGGCCTTCTTCCAGCTGCCGTCGGAGTACGCCGTCTCAAGCGTGTCGTTGATGAAGTCGCGGAAGGCGGTGTCGTCCTTCTTGACGCCGATGCCGTACGGCTCCTTGGTGAAGTTGTCACCGGCGAGCTGGAACGACTCCTCGTCCTTGGCGATGAAGCCGAGCAGGATCACGTTGTCCGTGGTGACGGCGTCGACCTGGCCGCCCTTGAGGGCGTCGCGGCACTTGTCGTAGGTGTCGAAGAGCACCAGCTGGGAGCCGACGTCCTTGACGTACTTCTTGATTTCCTCCGCCGGGGTGGAGCCGGTGACGGAGCAGACCTTCTTGGCGCCGTCCTTGAACGAGTCCGGTCCGGTGATGCTGGTGTCGCCCTTCTTCACCATGATGTTCTGCCCGGCCTCGTAGTACGGCCCGGCGAAGGCGATCCGCTCCTTGCGCGCGTCGTTGATCGTGTAGGTGGCCACGACCATGTCGACGGTGTCGTTGACGATCACGTCCTCGCGGACCTTCGAGGGGGTCTCCACCCACTCGATCTTGCTCTCGGGGATGCCGAGTTCCTTGACGATGATCTTTGCGACCTCGACGTCGAAGCCTTCCGGGCTGTCGGAGAGCCCCTTCTGGCCGAAACCGGGCTGGTCGAACTTCGTGCCGACCTTGATGGCCTGCGCCTTGTTCAGCCGCTCCATGGTGCTGCCGGCGGCGAAGGACTTGTCGCCGGCACCGGTGTCGTCCCCAGCGTCGTCTCCGCCGCAGGCGGTCACGCCGAGCGCGAGGGTCGCGGCTGCCGCGAGCGCCGCAATGCGCGTGATACGCATACTCATCTCCTTCTTCGTCGGAGCACGCCACGGAACGGCGGGCTCCTCATCGGGTCAGCTAGTGGGTGAGGATTTTGGAGAGGAAGTCTCGGGCCCGCTCGCTGCGGGGGTTGGCGAAGAACTCGGTCGGGGGAGCGTCCTCGACCAGTTGTCCGTCCGCCATGAAGATGACCCGGTTTGCCGCGTGCCGCGCGAAGCCCATCTCGTGGGTGACCACGACCATGGTCATGCCGTCGCTCGCGAGGGAGGTCATCACGTCCAGCACCTCGCCGACCATCTCCGGGTCCAGCGCGCTGGTGGGCTCGTCGAAGAGCATCGCCTTGGGCTGCATGGCCAGCGCGCGGGCGATCGCGGCGCGCTGCTGCTGGCCGCCGGAGAGCTGGGCCGGGTACTTGTCGGCCTGGTTGGCGATGCCGACCCGGTCGAGCAGGGCCAGACCCCGCTCGCGGGCCGCCGCCGGCTTCTCCTTGCGGACCTTGACCGGGCCGAGGGTGACGTTCTCCAGGATCGTCTTGTGCGCGAAGAGGTTGAACGACTGGAACACCATGCCGACCTCGCTGCGCAGCTTGGCCAGGGCCTTGCCCTCGGCCGGCAGCGCCTGCCCGTCGAAGGTGATGGTGCCGGAGTTGATCGGCTCCAGCCGGTTGATGGTGCGGCACAGGGTCGACTTGCCGGAGCCGGACGGGCCGATCACCACGACCACCTCGCCCCGCCCCACCGACAGCGAGACGTCGTCCAGTACGTGCAACGGCCCGAACCATTTGTTGACCGAGTCCAGCACGATGAGCGGTTCGCCCGTCGCCACGTCGTCTGTCCTCCTCGTCGCTGTCGGGAGTCGGTCGACCCCCGGTAGCGGCCACTGTAGGCGGGGTGAAGTGGCGGAACACAACCCAGATGGTCACGGAGCGGTAACACCCTGGATGATCCGACTGCGGCGTCCGAATTTGACCCGCCCGGCTGGTGTCCCGCCCGGGTGACGGAGATCATGAGGGGATGACCGAGCCTGTGCGGCTGACCCGGTACGCCCGTGGCGGCGGGTGCGCTTGCAAGATCCCGCCCGGTGAGCTGGAGGCGATGGTCGCCGATCTCGGGCCCGCCGCCGGCACCGCCGAGCTGCTGGTCGGGCTCGACCATGGCGACGACGCCGCGGTGGTCCGGCTGGACGAGCGCACCGGCCTGGTCACCACTGCGGACTTCTTCACGCCGGTGGTCGACGACGCGTACGACTGGGGTCGGATCGCCGCCACGAACGCCCTGTCCGACGTGTACGCGATGGGCGGCACTCCGCTTGTCGCGCTCAACCTGCTCTGCTGGCCGCGCGAGGTGCTGCCGCTGGACCTGGCCCGGGAGGTGCTGCGGGGCGGCCTGGACGTGGCCCGGGCGGCCGGCTGCCACCTGGCCGGCGGGCACAGCGTCGACGACGACGGCCCGAAGTACGGTCTGGCCGTCACCGGGCTGGTCCGGCCGGAAGAGTTGATCACCTTGGACGCCGGGCGGGCCGGGTTGCCGCTGTCGCTTACCAAACCGCTCGGCGTCGGGGTGCTCAACACGCGCCACAAGAGCACCGGCGAGAGTTTCCCGGCGGCGGTGGCGGCGATGACCACGCTGAACCGGGACGCCGCGCGGGCGGCGGTGGCGGCGGGCGTGCGTTGCGGCACCGACGTGACCGGGTTCGGTCTGCTCGGCCACGCCTCGAAGCTGGCCCGGGCGAGCCGGGTCACGGTGGCGATCGACACCGCCCGGGTGCCGTACCTGGCCGGTGCCCGCGAGGCGGTCCGCGACGGGTACGTCAGCGGTGGTTCCCGCCGCAACCTGGAGTGGGTGACCCCGTGGACGTACTTCGGTGCGGCGACCGAGGAGGACCGGCTGTTGCTGGCCGACGCGCAGACCTCCGGCGGGCTGCTGATCGCCGGGGAGATACCGGGCGCTCCCGTGATCGGTGAGCTGCTGCCCCCCGGCGAACACCGGATCGTCCTGCGCTGAACGCGGGTTTTCGGTACGCGTGCCGCTGCGTGGGAACGCGCACCATACCCGATAAACTGTCATCTTCCCGCTACCTGGAGCGATGAAGCTCGGGGAAATTTGGGCCAGAATGGTCACAGACCGGTAACTTGCCCACGGCTGGGGGCAAATGCCCCCCACCATCGTCGGTAAGGCCCGATCCGGAGGCCGGTGGGGACGAGCACAGCGAGGAGACGGCATGACCGAGCTGTGGAACTGGAGAATCGACCAGGTACGACCGGTGGAGGTCTACCCGGCGCTGGCCGACGCGCTCGGTCGGGTGGTGATGCCACTGGCGGTGGCGGATCCGCTGCGACTGCCGACGTACGCCGTGGTCTGCGACGTCTGGCAGGCACCGGGGGAGTTCGCCACGATCGTGGACTGCTACGGCGTGCCGGACGAGCTGCCCGAACTGCCCAGCATCGCGGCGCTGGCCCGGCTGCTGGGCCGCAACTGCCTACTGCGGGACGACACGCTCGACGACACCCGGCACCTGCTGGTGGCCCCGGACGGCAGCATCCGCCCGGTCCACTTCGACGTGCGGGAGACCGACGACGGCGAGGTGCTCAGCGACCGCCGCCTGTGCACCGAGGCGGACCCGCGGTGCCGGGGCTGGTCGCGCTGCCACCGCTCCCGCTGGGCGCCCGACTCGGTCAACCCGGCCCTGGCCGCCGCCTGACGACCGGCCGGCGACTGGCCGACACCGTCTGGCTGCCGCCGTCACCGATTGCAGCAGGTCCGGCAGTCGCGGCGACTCAGTTGCCGGCCGGGGCGGCCGGCCGGGTGCCGCCGCGTACCACCAGCTCGTCGAGCAGGGTGCGGGTGGCGGCGGCGATCGTGGCCACCGCCGCGTCGAACGCCTCGGCGTTGTGGGCCGCTGGCGCCCGGAAGCCCGAGATCTTTCGGACGTACTGCAACGCCGCGGCCCGCACGTCCGCGTCGGTGACCTCCGGGGTGTACGGCTCACGCAGGGTCTTGATGCTGCGGCACATGGCTTCTCCTCGTTTGCGTCCGATTCCTCGGACCCGGCTACGCTGTGCACGTCATGACTACCGCAGCGGCGGGCGGCCCGCGCACCTACCAGGTGCGCACCTACGGCTGCCAGATGAACGTGCACGACTCCGAGCGCATTTCCGGCCTGCTGGAGCAGGCGGGGTACGTCCGCGCGGGCGAGGCCGAGGACACCCCCGACGTGGTGGTGTTCAACACCTGCGCGGTCCGCGAGAACGCGGACAACCGACTGTACGGCAACCTCGGTCACCTGCGTCCGGTCAAGAACCGGCACCCGGGGATGCAGATCGCCGTCGGTGGCTGCCTGGCTCAGAAGGACCGGGGCGACATCGTCCGCCGGGCACCCTGGGTCGACGTGGTCTTCGGCACCCACAACATCGGCTCGCTGCCGGTGCTGCTGGAACGTGCCCGGCACAACGCCGCCGCCGAAGTGGAGATCCTCGAAGCCCTCGACGTCTTCCCGTCGACGCTGCCGACCCGCCGCGAGTCGACGTACGCCGGCTGGGTGTCGATCTCGGTGGGCTGCAACAACACCTGCACCTTCTGCATCGTGCCGTCGCTGCGCGGCCGGGAGAAGGACCGCCGCCCCGGCGACATCCTCAGCGAGGTGCGGGCGCTTGTCGACGAGGGCGTGCTTGAGGTGACCCTGCTCGGGCAGAACGTCAACTCCTACGGCGTCGAGTTCGGTGACCGGTACGCCTTCGGCAAGCTGCTGCGGGCCTGCGGCGAGATCGACGGTCTGGAGCGGGTCCGGTTCACCAGCCCACACCCGAAGGACTTCACCGACGACGTGATCGCGGCGATGGCCGAGACACCCAACGTCTGCCCCTCGCTGCACATGCCGTTGCAGTCCGGCTCCGACGACGTGCTGCGCGCGATGCGCCGGTCGTACCGGTCGGAGAAGTACCTCGGGATCATCGAGAAGGTCCGCGCGGCGATGCCCGACGCGGCGATCACCACCGACATCATCGTCGGCTTCCCCGGCGAGACCGAGGCGGACTTCGAGCGCACCCTGGACGTGGTCCGGGCGGCGAGGTTCTCCTCCGCGTTCACGTTCCAGTACTCGAAGCGCCCCGGCACCCCGGCCGCGAGCATGGACGGTCAGCTGCCCAAGCAGGTCGTGCAGGAGCGGTACGAGCGGTTGATCGCCTGCGTCGAGGAGATCACCTGGGCGGAGAACAAGAAGCTGGTCGGCGAGACGGTCGAGGTGCTTGTCGCCGTCGGCGAGGGCCGCAAGGACGAGCGGACCGGCCGGATGTCCGGCCGGGCCCGCGACGGCCGCCTGGTGCACTTCGCGACGGGCCCGGTCGAGGCGGGTGCGATCCGTCCCGGCGACATCGTGCAGACCACGGTCACCTACGCGGCACCGCACCACCTCAACGCCGACGGTGCGCCGCTGTCGCACCGGCGGACCCGGGCCGGCGACGCGGCCGAGGCGGGTCGCTCACCGCGTACCCCCGGAGTGCTGTTGGGGCTGCCCACGCTCGGCGCCCCGGCTGCGGCGCCCGCGCCGACGACCGGCTGCGCCGTCTCGCCCTGAGCTAGGTCGGCCTTTCTCCAGGCGGAGTACATGAAGCGTCGGTCGTCGGATCGCAGCAATCCGGCGGGCGACCTCGTGTGTCAGGGCAAGTCGGTCACCTCTTCTGGCGACCAGGGGTCGATGGGTATCTCGTAGACGAGGCGGTATCGGTCGCCGGGGAAGACGATGTCGGCGGTCTCGACTGCGGTCGGCCCGGCGTAGTAGGTGCGTTCGATCGCGATGACCCATCGACCGCCGCGCTGATCGAGGTCGAGGGCAGTGATCTCCGCAGGCGTTGCCGGCCGCGCGGCCACTTCTTCGATGAACCGGTCGATGGTCACGCCGATGAAGTCCATCCGGGCGACGACGCCGATGATCGGCCCCTGCTCGGGGTGCTCGACCTGGGTGCCGCCGGTGACGGCGATCGGCTCGTACGAGTCGGCAAGCTGGATGGGATCGCCGTTCGCCAGGTACCGATACCTGGTGTGCATCACCGTGTCGCCAGGCCGGATGCCGAGTCGTTCCGCGATGTGCGGCGTCGCGGGGATCTTCTCGCTCTCCGACTCCCAGGTCGGTTGCCTCCCAGCCGCTTCGCTGTCTCGCGCGAATGGCGATGTACTGCCGAGGCGCTTGCGCATGTCTCGAGAGTGGGCGCGACGCACGAGCTGACTCCGGTCGCGTACGTAATTGCCGGAGCCGCGTCGACCCTCGATGAGCCCTTCGCTGCGCAGCAGGGTGAGGGCGTGTTTGACGATCGTGGTGGAGTAGCCCCACCGCTGTTGTAGTTCCTTCTCGGTGGGGAGCTTCTCACCCGGAGCCAGTTCACCAGAGAGGATCCGCGAGCGCAGGTCGTCCACGACGCGCTGGTAGTTCGGCGGTTCCTTGTTGGTCATCGACAGCCTTTCCGGGTTGGTGCAGGTGTTCGCGTCAAGTCGACCATGCTCCCAGGGCCGTAGCAACGAGGGCACCATCGCGACCCGAGCATAGTTCGTGCACTTAGATTCTTCACAACGTGAAGTTAGTGCGATAACTTTGGTTGGCGAAGACAGGAGAAAGCCCTCACCCGGTCATCCGACCAAGATGCTCCGGTGCGAAGGCTTGCCAGAACCCCGAAGGGATCTGCGGTGGTGATGATGGTGCTCAGTGGATTGCTGCTGGGATTCCTGGCCGGGCTGTTCGCGTTTCGGGTGAAGTCGCGGTGGTGTCCACGCTGCGGGGCGTCCACTCACGCCATGCCGCCGGTTCAGGGGGACCAATGAATCGTCCCCACCGCCGCGACCACAACTCCGTACCCATCGGGCGGCGGGTGGCCGAGCTGCGGGCCCGCCGGGGCATGAGCCAACAGACGTTCGCCGACCGGCTCGGCAAGTCGAAAAGCTGGGTCGACAAGATCGAACGAGGCGTACGCCGACTCGACCGCTACTCGGTCATCCGGGAGATCGCCGACGTGCTCCGCCTCGACCCGGACCTGCTCCTCGGTCCCCGCCAACCCCCACCCACCGCACCCAGCCTGGACGGGGTCGACGGGGTTCGTGCCGCCCTCGCCCGCTACCACGACGGACCCCAGCGCACCGTCGCGGCGCAGCAGGCCAGCAGGCAGGTCGCGTACTCCTGGATGGCCTACCAGCACGCCCGCTACCCGCAACTCCTCGACGCCCTACCCGCCCTGCTCGACGCCACCCGCGGCACCCGGAGCCTGCTGGTATCCACCTACCGGATCACCGCCGGCGTCCTGATCAAACTCGACCACCCTCACCTCGCCTGGCTCGCCGCCGATCGGGCCGTCACCACCGCCACCGGTGGTCCCACCCTCGCCGCCACCGCCACGATCGCCGTCGCGCAAGCCCTGCGTGCCCTCGGCCACCACCACCTCGCGCTGTCCACCGCCCTCACCGCGAAGGACACCGCAGACGACCCTGGAGTGCGCGGAACCCTGTACCTCCAGGCCGGGCTCGCCGCCGCCGGCAGCGGCGACCGCCGCAACACCGACGACCTGCTCGACCACGCCGCCGCCCTCGCCGACCGACACACCAGCGACAGCGACCCGCACCACACCGGCTTCGGGCCCGCCGCTGTCCAGGTGGCCCGCTTCCTCGCCGCCCACCACCTCGGCGACACCACCGAGGCCCTCCACCGCCACATGCACGCGATCCGCAACGACGGCTGGCGACGCCTACCCCCCGAACACCGCGCCGCCCACCTCGTCGACGCGGCCCGCGCCTACCTCGACACCGGCGACCCCGCGCAGGCTGGGCAAGCCCTGCTGCACGCCGACCGCATCGCCCCCGCCGAAGTCCGCAGCCGCCCTGCCGCCCGTACCCTCCTCGCCCAGGTCATCCAACGCGGACCCGCAACGGCCGATGTCGCGCGCCTGGCCACCATCGTCGGTCTGACCCGTCAACCCTGACCCACAACACCGGCCGACATCAGAGATGGCGCGGAAGCGATCGACGTCGCGACCGTGATCACCCGTAGTGCGGTGGTCATCTTCGCCCAGAGCCGCCGGGAGCTGTTGTGCTCGAACAACACCAGCGCGAGTACGAGTAGATCGCTACCCGTGTCAAACACCTTGTTGATCATGAGGTTAGCGGCAGTTTTCGATCTCTATCAAGCCGCTAACCTCATGATCAACACATCTCAGGCGAGCCCGGAAGGAGTGCAGGCCCCCTGAGCTTGCGGTCAGACCGAGATTCGACCGGCGCCCGCGCCGCCCGTCACGATCGACTTGACGTTGCTCGGGGTGTCCAGGGTGTACGAGTACGGGATGCCGGCGACGCTGCCGCCGGTCTGCCCGCTGCCGGAGTTGACGAAGTGGTTGTTGCGGGCCACCAGGGAGCCCGGGCCGGAGCTGCCCTCACCCAGGTGGTACGGGTCGGGGGTGTTCTCGAAGTAGTTGCCCTCGACAAGCACGCCGGCGTTCATCGTGGACGCCACGCCGTAGCCGCGTACGTTGCTGTAGTAGTTGTTGTAGACGTGCACCGGGTTGCCGAAGCGGACCCGGGGGTGCCGCTGGTTGCTGCCGTCGAACCAGTTGTGGTGGTACGACACCCGCAGATGGCCGACGTCCTGGCCGGCGTTGCTGTCGCTGTGCCCGAGCAGCATCGACTTGTCGTGGCCGTAGACCCGGTTCCAGGACACGGTGATGAAGTCCGAACCGCGCTTGATGTCGACCGCACCGTCGTACCCGGCGGTGAAGCTGTTGTGGTCGATCCAGATGTTGGTGGCGGACTCCTGGACGTTGATCGCGTCGTCGTCCCAGTTCCGGAAGGTCAGGTTCCGGATGATGACGTTACGGTCGCCGTTGATGTTGAAGCCGCAGCCGGCGATGGTGGCTCCGGAGTTGCCGAGGATGGTCTTGTTGGACCGGACCCGGAGCATCCCCGAGCAGTTGATGGTGCCGGAGACCCGGATCACCGCCGCGCTGCTGGAGTTGAGCGCGCTGGTCAACGCCGAGGCGCTGGTGACGGTGGTGGTGCCGGCGTTGCCGCCGCCGGTGGTGCCGCCGTTCTGGGTGGCCCAGCCGACCAGCCCGGTCTGCGGCGTGGTGGGCGGGTTGGTTGGTGGGGGAGTGGTGCCGCCGCTCAGCCGCACCAGCTGCCACCGCTGGTTGGCACCGTCCAGGTCGGCGTACTGGGAGATCATCGCACCGTCGGCCGTGGACCACCCCCAGAGGTCGAGGGCCTTGTTGCTGTGCCGGTTGATGAACCGCACGTCGCCGTTGGCGGAGTCCGCGAGCCGCCAGTGCTGCTTGGTGTCGCTGCTCGCCGTGACCTGGGTGATCTGCACCCCGTCGTTGGAGTTGGGCACCGTGACGACCTTGCCGGAGTGCCGGTTGCGCAGCTGGTAGTAGCCGCTGCCCACATCGACGAACTGGAACTGCTGGTTGTTGCCGTCGAGGCGGCTGAACTGCCGGATCTCGCCGCCGTCGGCGGTGGACCAGTTCCAGAGGTCCATGGCCTTGCCGCTGTGGCGGTTGACGAACACGTAGTAGGCGCCGGTGTCGACGGTCGCCGCGGCGGCCGGGGTGATGGTCACCGCGACGGCGGCGGCGGGCACCGCGACGGCTGTCGCGGCCAGCACCGCCAACCGTCGCGTCAGGCGAGGCTTGACGTCTGCAAGCACGGTCGTTCTCCTCATCCTCGATAAATGGGACGGTTCGGGTGACGCGTCGGCGCACCGGGGGACCGGCGTTCAGAACCGGCCCGGACCGGTCCGTGACGTGGGCGGCCACGGCGGCTGAGGGGTGGCGTGGGCCGTGGCGGACGCCCGGATGCGTCATCCGGTGCGGTCGGCAGGGGGTGCGCCCCGGCGGTGGAGGCTGCCGTGCCCGGCGGCAGCGATGCCGTGGCGGTCGCAGGATGCGCCCTGCCGTGGGATGAACTGGTCGGAATGGCTCCCGTGCCTCGCCCCTTGCCAGGGCAAGCGCTTTCCCAGGTAATCACAGATCGACGTCGATGTAAATGTCGTACGCTAACATCGCGGCGACCTGCGAAAAGAACGATGCCCCCGACTCCCGTGGAGGGGAGCCGAGGGCGTCGACGGTTTCGTCAGCCGGCCTGCTCGGCCAACTGGAGGAACTGGCGCTTCGAGGCGAGCGCCTGCTCGGCCTCCTTGATCCGCCGAGGGTCGCCCGCGGCCTGCGCCCGGGCCAGCCGCTCCTCTGCCTCCGCGACCTGCGAACGCATCTGGGCCAGCAGCGGATTGTCCTCCCGGCTGGTCCGCCGCCAGGCCGAGTCCATCACCTCGCGGACCTTCTCGTCGACCGCGCGCAGCCGGCGCTCCAGCCCGGCGGCCGCCTCGCGCGGCACCCGACCGGCCTCGTGCCACTGCGCCTGGATCTCCCGCAGCTTCGCCTGGGCGCCCTTCGGGTCGCCGTCGACGTCGAGCGCCTCGGCCTCGGCGAGCAGCGCCTGCTTGCGCTCCAGGTTCGCGCGCTGCTCGTTGTCCCGGGCGGAGAAGACCTCGCTACGGCGGCTGAAGAAGGAGTCCTGGGCGGCCCGGAACCGCTCCCAGAGCCGCTGCTCGGCCTCCTTCGACGCGCGCGGCGCGGCCTTCCACTGCGTCATCAGGTTCTTCAGATGGTTGGCCGTCGCCGCCCAGTCGGTCGATTCGGCGACCTTCTCAGCCTCGGCGACCAGTTCCTCCTTGACCGTCTGCGCCTGCTTGCGCTGCGCGTCCAGGGAGGCGAAGTGGGCGCCCCGGCGGCGGGTGAAACCGTCCCGCGCGGCCGCGAACCGCTTCCACAGCTCGCCGTCGGTCTTCTTGTCGACCCCCCGGATGGCCTTCCACTCGTCGAGGATCTCCTTTAGCCGGTCACCGGCGGTCTTCCAGCCGGTCGACTCGGCAGCCAGCTTCTCGGCCTCTTCCACCAGGGCGGTCTTGCGGGCGAGGGCCTCGACGCGAGCGGCCTCCTTCGCCGCCCGGGCCTCACCGGCCTTTTCCTCGGCCACGGTGGCGAGCTTGTCGAGCCGGGTCGCCAGGGCGTCGATGTCGCCGACGACGTGCGCCTCGGCGAGAGAGGCGCGGATCCGTCGGATGGTGGCGAGCGAGTGGTTGGCGTCCGCCGCACCGGAATTGAGCCGTGCCTCGGTCAGATCCACCTCGGTCACCAGGTCGGCGAAGCGGCGTGCGAAGTGTGCCAGCCCTTCCTCCGGTGCTCCCGCCTGCCAGGATCCGACCACCCGCTCGCCCTCGGCGGTCTTGACGTAAACGGTGCCGTCCGCGTCCACCCGTCCGAAGGCAGTCCAGTCGCTCATGTGCCCATCCTCGTTCTCCCGGCACCAGGGAGCAGCCTCCCGGGCGCCGCCACGGCGCAGCCAAGTTTCTCCGGGCATTGTCACAGGTGCGCCCCGGTCCGCGTCGAGCGCCTATCGCCGACCGTGACCATACGGTGTCCTAGGGCCTGTCTGGGCCATCCGACCGGCGTGCCGCTTTCGACCGTACGGCGTACGTGCGGCGCGACGGTCCTCTCCGGCGGCACGCGGCCACCCGGCCGAACCGGGCCGCTACGGTTGCCTGGTGCCACTGGTCGCCGCCGCCGTCTGCCCCCACCCGCCACTGCTCGTCCCCGAGATCGCCGGCGCCGCCGCGTCCGAGCTGGACGACCTGCGTACCGCCTGCGACACCGCCGTCGCCCGGCTGCTCGACTCGGGAGCGCGTACCGTCCTGGTGATCGGAGCCGGCGACCGCAGTGCCGACCTCGACCTTCCGTTCCGGGGCAGCTTCGCGCCGTGGGGAGTGCCGCTGGAAGTGCACCTCGGCAACCACCCCGACGGGCTGGTGGGCACCGACCGGCTCCCGCTCGGCCTGCTGGTCGGTGCCTGGCTGCTCGACCGGCAACCGACGGCCAGGACCCGCGGCATGGGCTGGCGGATGACGACGGTCGGGGTCGACGAATCGGTCGAGACCTGCGCCGACCTCGGTGCCCGGCTCGGCTCGACCCAGCCGTGGGCGCTGCTGGTGATGGGGGACGGTTCGGCCTGCCGGGGGGAGAAGGCGCCCGGCTACGCCGATCCGCGCGCGGAGGCGTACGACGAGACGGTCGCGCGGGCCCTGGCCGACGCGGACGGCGACGCCCTGCTCGGCCTGGACGCCGACCTGTCGGCGCAGCTCAAGGTCGCGGGACGGGCGCCGTGGCAGGTGCTCGCGGGTGCCGCGCGGGCAGCGGGCGGCCAGTGGCGCGGCGAGCTGCGGTACCACGCCGCGCCCTACGGGGTGGGCTACCTCGTGGCGAACTGGGAGCGGTCGTGACCGCCCCGGGTGTCGTGGTCGCGGTCGTCGGGCCGACGGCGGCCGGCAAGTCGGCTCTGAGCATCGCGCTGGCGCACGCGCTCGACGGCGAGGTGGTCAACGCCGACTCGATGCAGCTCTACCGGGGTATGGACATCGGTACGGCGAAGCTCACCGTCGCCGAACGTGACGGCGTGCCGCATCACCTCCTCGACATCTGGGAGGTCACCGAGCCGGCCAGCGTGGCGGAGTACCAGCGGCTGGCCCGGGCGGCGGTCGACGACGTCCTCGCTCGGGGCCGGGTGCCGCTGCTGGTCGGTGGGTCCGGGCTCTACGTGCGGGCGGTGCTGGAACAGTTCGAGTTCCCCGGCACCGACCCGGCGCTGCGACAGCGCCTGGAAGGCGAACTGGCCGCGCTCGGGCCGGCGCCGCTGTACGCGCGGCTGCGCGAGGCCGACCCGGTCGCGGCGGCCGGCATCCTGCCCGGCAACGGCCGGCGCATCGTGCGCGCGCTGGAGGTGATCGAGCTGACCGGTGGGCCGTTCACCGCGGCGCTGCCGGAGCCGACGCCGTACTACCCGGCGGTGCAGATCGGCGTGGACCTGGACACCGCCCTGCTCGACGAGCGGATCGCGCTGCGGGTCGACCGGATGTGGACCGACGGGCTGGTCGCGGAGACCCGGAAGCTGGTCGAGCGCGGCCTGCCGCAGGGGCGTACCGCGAGCCGGGCGCTCGGCTACCAGCAGGTGCTGCGTTTCCTGGGTGGGGAGCTGACCGAGACCGAGGCGCACGACGAGACGGTCCGTGCCACCCGTCGCTTCGTCCGCCGTCAGCGCTCCTGGTTCCGGCGCGATTCCCGGGTGAACTGGCTCGACTCGGCCGATCCGGGGCTGGTCGAGGCCGCGATGCGGATCCTCGGCGAGACTGCGCGATGATGGGGGCGTGGAGTTCACCAAGGGACACGGCACCGGCAACGACTTCGTGATCCTGCCCGACCCGGACGGCGCGCTCGATCTGACGCCCGAGCTGGTGGCGGCGATCTGCGATCGGCGGCGTGGCCTCGGCGGGGACGGCGTGCTGCGGGTGGTCCGCGCCGCGAAGCACGCCGACGGCGCTGCCCTGGCCGGCGAGGCCGAGTGGTTCATGGACTACTGGAACTCCGACGGCTCCTTCGCCGAGATGTGCGGCAACGGTGCCCGCGTCTTCGTCCGGTACCTGCTGGCCAGCGGGCTCGCCGTACCGTCCGGCGACGCACTGCCGGTGGCCACCCGGGCCGGCGTGGTACGGGCACGGGTCGAGGGCGACGCCATCGCCGTCGAAATGCGACGACCCCGGCTGTACGGTGCCTCCGCCGCCGCCCTGGGCGGACTGACCCTGCCCGGCACGGCGGTGGACGTCGGCAATCCCCACCTGGTCTGCCCGGTACCCGCCGGACTGGACCTGGCCGGGCTGGACCTGACCCGCGCCCCCGACGTCGACCCGACGGTCTTTCCCAGCGGGGTCAACGTCGAGTTCACCACCACCGGTGGACCGGTCCCCGGCGTCGACGCACACGTGCTGATGCGCGTCCACGAGCGTGGCTCCGCCGAGACCCTGTCCTGCGGCACCGGTGCCTGCGCCGTCGCTGCGGTGGCCCTACGAGACGCCGACCGGGAGACCGGCACTGTCGCCGTAGACGTCCCCGGCGGCCGCCTGACCGTGACCGTCACCCCCGACTCCTGCTGGCTCTCCGGCCCCGCCCTCCTCGTCGCCACCGGCCAACTCACCCTCCCCCCGGCCTGACCCGCGTTGACCCACCCACCCGCCCCCCCACTCGCGTTGATTATGAGGTTAGCGGCAGCTTGAAGATCGACAACTGCCGCTAACCTCATGATCAACACGGGTGGCGGGCGGGGGGTGGGGGCGGGCGGAGGCCGTCAGGGGGTGGCGGAGGCGGTGGCGGCGATCTCGGGGAGATCGGCCGGGCCGGGGTCGGCGGCGGGGGGTGGGGTGACGGTGGGGTTCTGGGCGGCGGCGCGTACGGCCGCGGCGACCGCCGGAGCCACCCGGGAGTCGAAGACGCTGGGCACGATGACCGTCGGGTTGATCTTTTCCTCGCCCACCACGTCGGCGATGGCCCGGGCGGCGGCGATCGCCATCTCCTCGGTGAACTCCTCGGCGTGCGCGTCGAGCATGCCCCGGAAGACGCCGGGGAAAGCGAGCACGTTGTTGATCTGGTTCGGCTGGTCGGAGCGGCCGGTGGCGACGACCGCGGCGTGCTTGCGCGCCTCCCGTGGGTCGACCTCCGGGTCCGGGTTCGCCAGCGCGAACACGATCGCGTCCTTCGCCATGGTGGCGATGTCGTCGCCGGTGAGCAGGTTCGGGGCGCTCACCCCGATGAAGACGTCGGCACCGGCCAGCGCACCGGGCAGGTCACCCGAGTAACCGTCCCGGTTGGTGTTCTCGGCCAGCCACCGCCAGGCCGGGTTGAGGTCGGCCTGGCCACGGTGCAGGGCACCCTGCCGGTCGTACGCGATGATGTCACCGACGCCCTGACGCAGCAGCAGCTTCATGATCGCGGTGCCTGCGGCACCCGCACCGGAGACGACCACCCGCACGTCCGCGAGCTGCTTGCCCACGACGCGCAGCGCGTTTGTCAGTGCGGCCAGCACGCAGATGGCGGTGCCGTGCTGATCGTCGTGGAAGACCGGAATGTCCAGCGCCTCGCGCAACCGGGCCTCGATCTCGAAGCAACGCGGCGCGGCGATGTCCTCCAGGTTGATTCCGCCGTACGCGGGTGCGATCGCCTTGACGATGGCGACGATCTCGTCGGTGTCCTGCGTGTCGAGCACCACCGGCCAGGCGTCCACCCCGCCGAAGCGCTTGAACAGCGCCGCCTTGCCCTCCATCACCGGCAGCGACGCGGCGGGACCGAGGTTGCCCAGCCCCAGCACGGCGGAGCCGTCGCTGACCACCGCCACCGTGTTGCGCTTGATGGTCAGCCGGCGGGCGTCGGCAGGGTTGTCGGCGATCGCCTGACAGACCCGAGCCACCCCGGGGGTGTACGCCCGCGACAGCTCGTCCCGGTTCCGCAGGGCGACCTTCGGAGTCACCTCGATCTTGCCGCCGAGGTGCAGCAGGAAGGTGCGGTCGGAAACCTTGCGCACGTCCACGCCGTCGAGCGCGCTGAGCGCGTCGACCACCTGGTCGGCGTGACCGGAGTCGGCGGTGTCGCAGGTCAGGTCGACGATCACGCAGGTCGGGTCGGAGTCCACCACGTCCAGCGCGGTGACGACCGCCCCGGCCTCACCCACCGACGTGGTGAGTCGGCCGATCGAGGAGGCGTCGGCGGGCACGGCGATCCGGATCGTGATCGAGAATCCGGCACTGGGCAGTCGGGTCGTGGCCACGCAGGTCCCTCCGTCGGCGCTGAACGGCTCGTCCGCATTTCTACTCGCCCGCCCTGGGCAGTCGGCATCCGCCCCCGCTCTCGCCGCTCTGTTGGCGGGCATATACCAGGTGCAGCGGGCGTTGACACATGTCAGGATTACTCGGTACGTGCACAGAACGGACAGGAGAGATCGCTTGCGAGACCAGGAGACCTACGTTTCCATCCCCGACGACGAGCTCGACACCACCACCGGCGAATACGAGCTCTCCGAACGGCAGGCACTGCGACGGGTCCCCGGTCTCTCCACCGAGCTGACCGACGTCACCGAGGTCGAATACCGACAGCTCCGGCTGGAGCGGGTGGTGCTGGTCGGCGTCTGGACCGAGGGCACCCAGGTCGACGCGGAGAATTCCCTCACCGAGCTGGCCGCGTTGGCGGAGACCGCCGGCTCGCAGGTGCTCGAAGGGCTCATCCAGCGACGCAACCGCCCCGACCCGGCGACCTACATCGGTCGCGGCAAGGTCGACGACCTCAGTTCGATGGTGCTCTCCGCCGGCGCCGACACGGTGATCTGCGACGGCGAGCTGTCCCCGTCCCAACTGCGCAACCTGGAGCAGCGCACCAAGGTCAAGGTGGTCGACCGCACCGCGCTGATCCTCGACATCTTCGCCCAGCACGCCAAGAGCAAGGAGGGCCGGGCGCAGGTCGAGCTGGCCCAGCTGGAATACCTCCTGCCCCGGCTGCGCGGCTGGGGCGAGACGCTGTCCCGGCAGACCGGTGGGTCGGGCCGGGGTGGCGGTGCCGGCGGTGGCGTCGGTGTGCGTGGTCCCGGTGAGACCAAGCTGGAGACCGACCGGCGGCGCATCCGCCACCGCATCGCCCGGCTCCGCCGGGAGATCAAGGCCATGCGGACGGTACGCGAGACCAAGCGCGCCCGGCGCACCCGCAACGCGGTGCCCGCGGTGGCGATCGCCGGCTACACCAACGCCGGAAAGTCCAGCCTGCTGAACCGTCTGACCGGGGCGGGCGTGCTGGTGGAGGACGCGCTGTTCGCCACGCTCGACCCGACCACCCGCCGGTCCACCACGTCCGACGGGCGGGTCTACACCCTGAGCGACACCGTGGGCTTCGTTCGGCATCTGCCCCACCAGATCGTCGAGGCGTTCCGCTCGACGCTGGAGGAGGTCGCCGAGGCGGATCTGGTGGTGCACGTGGTCGACGGTGCCCACCCCGATCCGGAGGAGCAGGTCCGGGCCGTCCGCGAGGTGCTCGGCGAGGTCGGCGCCGATCGGCTGCCCGAGCTGCTGGTGGTCAACAAGACCGACGCGGCCGACGAGGAGACCCTGCTCCGGCTCAAGCGGCTCTGGCCCGAGGCGGTGTTCGTCTCCGCACACCGCGGTCGCGGCATCGACGAGCTACGCGAAACGATCGAGCGGCGGCTGCCCCGCCCGGCGGTCGAGGTGCGCGTGATGCTGCCGTACGACCGGGGCGACCTGGTGGCCCGGCTGCACCGGCAGGGCGAGGTGCTCAGCACCGCCCACCTGCCGGAAGGGACGATGCTGCACGTACGGGTCAACGAGGCACTCGCGGCCGAACTGGCCCCGTACCACGACACGGCGCAGGCGGCCCGTATCACGCGGTGATCGCCTGCGGTGGCCGCACCGCCGCGTCACCCGATGGAAACCTGCGGCATGCGACACTTCTTTCATGCTCCGCACTGTTTCTTCCGTCACGGTTGCCCTCGGCCTGGTCGGGGCCACCGTGACGGTCACCGGTGCCGCGCTCGCCGCGCCCGGCTCGACACCCGCCAAGGCAGCGTCTTCCGTGGCGGCGGCCTTCCCGGCCGCCGTTGTGGGGCCGCCGGTCACGGCGGCGGGCAAGAAGCAGTGCTCGGTCACCGACTCGCGGCTGCGTGAGCTGTCCGGCCTGGTGGCGACGAAGAACGGCTACATCGTCGTCAACGACAGCAGCGAGCAGAACGACCGCAAGCAGGTCTTCTACCTCAACAAGGACTGCCAGGTCGTCCGCGAGGTCCCCTACTCCGGGGCGGGGCCGTTCGACACCGAGGATCTCGCCGTCTCCCCGGACGGCAAGACGCTGTGGATCGCCGACACCGGCGACAACGTGACAAGCCGCGAGCGGCGCGAGCGGGTGGCGGTCTGGAGCATGCCGATCGGCGGCGGCAGTCAGCCGAAGCTGCACCGGCTGTCGTACCCGGACGGCAAGCCGCGCGATGCCGAGGCGCTGCTGATCGGCGACGACAAGCTACCGATGATCATCACCAAGGTCACCGCCGGCAAAGCCGAGATCTTCACGCCGGACGGGGCGCTCAAGACCGGTAACACCGAGCCCGTGCCGATGAAGAAGCTCGGCGACATCGAGCTGCCGAGGACGGACACCGAGAACCCGCTGAGCACCTTCGGCCGGGTCGCGATCACCGGTGCGGCCCGATCTCTGGACGGCTCACGGGTGGTCCTGCGCACCTACGCCGACGCCTTCGAGTACGACGTCCAGAACGGCGACATCGTCACCGCCCTCACCACTACCACCCCCCGGGTCACCGCCCTCGCCGACCCGTTCGGCGAGGCGATCGCCTACTCGACCGACGGCAAGACGTTCCTGACCGTCTCCGACGCCGGCCACCTGGAGGACGACGACCCCGTCAACATCCTCAGCTACACCCCCTCCACCGAAGGGCCGAAGGACCTGGCCGGTGATCCCGACGCGGCACAGAAGTCCGGGCAGTCGTTCCTCGACGGGCTGACCCCGACCGACATCATGTACCTGATCGCCGCGGTCGGCGTGCTCGGAGCCCTGCTGGTCGGCGCGGGCATTTTCGGCATCCTGCGCGCCCGGAAGCGCCCGGCCCCGGCCGGCAGGAACCGCGACGGCGACGATGACGGCGCTGCCGCGAAGCGTAAGGGCGACGGATTCGGCCCGGCCCAGGACCGGGGCCGTGGCGGGGTGTACGGCGGGGCGGCGGCCGGTGGCGTCTACGGGGGCGCGCCGGCTGGCGAGCGGCCCGGCGGTGGCGCACGCCCGGGCGGCGGCGTGTACGGCGGCGGTGGCCGACCGGCCGCCGGCAACGGTGCTCGCCCGGGGCAGGGCGGCGGCGTCTACGGCGGTGGTGGCCGGCCCGGCGGTGAGGGTGCTCCCGTCTACGGCGGGAGGCCGGGCGGTGGCCGACAGTCCGGTGGCGGTGGACGCCCCGGCGGTGGGGTCTACGGCGGCAATGGCGCACGCGGCGGCGGGCAGCCCGGCGGGGGAGGGCGCGCGGAGCCACCCCGGCGTGGTGGTCCGGCCGAGCCGGACTACCGGGGGAGACGCTCCTCTCGGTACCGGGAGGACGACGGCGAGCCGTACGGTCAGGTGCGCGGTGGCAACTACGGCTACCGGGGCGACCGGTACTGATCTGACGACCGGTACTGACCTCGGGCCGGTACCGGTCGCCGCAGACCGCCGAGTCAGATGCGGCGCAGCACCGCGACCACCCGACCCATGATGGTGGCGTCATCGCCGGCGATCGGATCGAAGGCCGGATTTTGCGGCATCAGCCAGACGTGACCGTCGCGTCGGCGGTAGGTCTTCACGGTCGCCTCGCCGTCCAGCATGGCGGCGACGATCTCACCCGAGTCCGCGGTCGGCTGTTGCCGGACGACCACCCAGTCGCCGTCGCAGATCGCCGCGTCGAGCATCGAGTCACCCTTGACCTGGAGCATGAAGACCTCGCCCTCGCCGACCAGCTCGCGCGGCAGCGGGAAGACGTCCTCCATCGACTGCTCGGCGAGGATCGGCCCACCGGCGGCGATGCGACCGAGCATCGGGACGTAGGCCGGGGTGGGCCGCTGGGAGCGGGTCAGCTCGTCGTCGACGTCGTTCGGGGAGCGGACGTCGACCGCCCGGGGGCGGTTCGGGTCGCGTCGGAGAAAGCCCTTCTTCTCCAGCTCCTTGAGCTGGTAGGCGACGCTGGACGGGGAGACCAGCCCGACCGCCTCACCGATCTCGCGCACGCTCGGCGGGTAGCCGTGACGCTCCACCCAGGTGCGGATGAAGTCCAGGATGCGTCGCTGCCGGGCGGTCAGGTCGACCGTCGCCGGGTCGGGGAAGCTGCTGACCACCGGGGTCACCGGGCGCACGGTCGGCTGACCGGAGCGGGCACGGGTGACACTCCGGCGTCGGGCGGCCGGGGGGCCCGCCTCGACGCTCTGCTGCGGGCTCTGTGGCCGGTTGGCCCGGTCCTCGGTCACGTCCGTCCTCCCTGGTCGGCGCTGAGTGCCTCGGCGGCTCGTGGTGCGCACGGTGATCTGCTGGCCGGTGGGTCGACCATGGTCACCTCCGGCTGTTCATGACCGTATAGGTGAGATCGGTCTTTTTCAAACATCTGTACGACCTTCCACCGCGTGTCGATGCGGAAAATCAGCACGGCTCCCGCCCCGTACTGATAAATAGTACGGGTGTTCGAGTGGATGGGAATTGTCAATGCTCCCGCCCGACGGGGTGGTAACCGGTGCGGCCGGGTTCGCGTTGGGTTCTCCGGTTGCGGAGAACGGGTGGTGCGGGTGAGGTCTGAGGTGACGCGCCGGACACGCCGGCCAACTTGACCCCGGATCGCCGGCGACATACGGTCAACCCCTAGATGTAGTAGTCACATGGGCGTAAGTTGCCTACAGGTTGGGTTCGACTACCGACCGCACTCCCGTACCGCCAAGCTGGCGGCCATCCTGCGGGATGGCTCCGGCTTACCGAGGCGTGCCCGGAGCGCGGGCGGACGGACCTGTGGTCGATCAAGGAGGTCGGGCGATGCGGTGTCCGTACTGCCGGCACGCCGACTCCCGGGTGGTCGACTCGCGCGAGGCCGACGACGGCCAGCTGATCCGGCGGCGGCGGTCCTGCCCCGAGTGTGGCAAGCGGTTCACCACGGTCGAGGAGGCGGTGCTCGCCGTGGTCAAGCGCAGCGGCGTGACCGAGCCGTTCAGCCGGACGAAGATCATCGGCGGGGTGCGCAAGGCGTGCCAGGGTCGGCCGGTCGACGAGGATTCGATCGCGCTGCTGGCGCAGCGGGTCGAGGAGACCGTCCGGGCCAAGGGGGCGGCCGAGATTCCCAGCCACGAGGTGGGGCTGGCCATCCTGGGTCCGCTGCGGGACCTGGACGAGGTCGCCTACCTGCGGTTCGCCAGCGTCTACCGGTCGTTCGACTCGCTCGCCGACTTCGAGCGGGAGATCGAGACGCTACGGGCTGCGGCGCGGGCCCGAGAGGCTGCCGGTGCCGAGCCGGCCGGCGCGCAGTGAGTTTTCAGCAGTACCAGTGACAGTCGGATCGCGCGGCGGGCCCGCGCGGACGAGGGGGCGGATGAGATGCCGGGGGACGGTGTGACGACAAGCAGGTCACGAAGCAAGGCGGGCGCGGGGCTCAAGGTCGAGCGGGTCTGGACGACCGCGGGGGTGCACCCGTACGACGAGGTCAGCTGGGAGCGCCGCGACGTCGTGATGACGAACTGGCGGGACGGCTCGATCAACTTCGAGCAGCGAGGCGTGGAGTACCCGGAGAGTTGGAGCGTCAACGCGGCCAACATCGTGACCACCAAGTACTTCCGGGGCGCGGTGGGGACCCCGGAACGCGAGTGGTCGCTCAAGCAGTTGATCGACCGGGTGGTCACCACCTACCGCACCGCCGGTGAGGAGTACGGCTACTTCGCCTCCCCGGCCGACGCCGAGGTCTTCGCGCACGAGCTGACCTGGATGCTGCTGCACCAGGTGTTCAGCTTCAACTCCCCGGTCTGGTTCAACGTCGGCACGCCCTCACCCCAGCAGGTCAGCGCGTGTTTCATTCTCGCCGTCGACGACTCGATGGACTCCATCCTGGACTGGTACAAGGAGGAGGGGCTGATCTTCAAGGGTGGCTCCGGCTCCGGGGTCAACCTGTCCCGGATCCGTTCCTCCCGGGAGTTGCTCTCCTCCGGCGGCACCGCCTCCGGCCCGGTCAGCTTCATGCGCGGCGCCGACGCGTCCGCCGGCACCATTAAGTCCGGCGGTGCCACCCGGCGGGCGGCCAAGATGGTCATCCTCGACGTCGACCACCCCGACATCGAGGAGTTCGTGGTCACCAAGGCGCGCGAGGAAGACAAGATCCGCGCGCTGCGCGACGCCGGGTTCGACATGGACCTCGGCGGTTCCGACATCGTCAGCGTGCAGTACCAGAACGCCAACAACTCGGTCCGGGTCTCCGACGAGTTCATGTCGGCGGTGGAGAACGGCGGCAGCTTCGACCTGCGCGGCCGGCTCGACGGGCAGACCATCGACACCATCGACGCCAAGAACCTGTTCCGCACCATCTCCCAGGCCGCCTGGGAGTGCGCCGACCCCGGCCTCCAGTACGACGACACCATCAACGACTGGCACACCTGCCCGGAGACCGGCCGGATCACCGCGTCGAACCCGTGCTCGGAATACCTGCACCTGGACAACTCCTCGTGCAACCTGGCCTCGTTGAACCTGATGAAGTTCCTCCGCGCCGACGGCGGCTTCGAGGTGGAGAAGTTCGTCAAGTCGGTCGAGCTGGTCATCACCGCGATGGACATCTCGATCTGCTTCGCCGACTTCCCGACCGAGAAGATCGGCGAGACCACTCGGGCGTACCGGCAGCTCGGCATCGGCTACGCCAACCTGGGCGCCCTGCTGATGGCCTCCGGCCTGCCGTACGACTCGGACCAGGGCCGCTCGCTGTCGGCCGCGATCACCTCGCTGATGACCGGCACGGCGTACCGCCGCTCGGCCGAGCTGGCCGGCATCGTCGGCGCGTACGACGGTTACGCCCGCAACGCGGAGCCGCACAAGCGGGTGATGCGCAAGCACGCCGCCGCCAACGACGAGATCAAGCCGTCCGGCACGGTGGCCACCGCGGTGGTCCGCGAGGCCACGAAGCAGTGGACGCTCGGCAACAAGATCGGTGACAAGAACGGCTGGCGCAACTCCCAGGCCAGCGTGCTCGCGCCGACCGGCACCATCGGCCTGATGATGGACTGCGACACCACCGGCGTGGAGCCGGACCTGGCGCTTGTCAAGTTCAAGAAGCTGGTCGGCGGCGGCTCGATGCAGATCGTCAACCAGACCGTGCCGCGCGCCCTGCGCTCCCTCGGGTACCCGGAGGAGCAGGTCGAGGCGATCGTCGAGCACATCGCCGACCAGGGGCACGTGGTGGACGCCCCCGGCCTCAAGCCGGAGCACTACCCGGTCTTCGACTGCGCCATGGGTGAGCGTTCCATCGCGCCGATGGGTCACGTGCGGATGATGGCGGCGGTCCAGCCGTTCATCTCCGGCGCCATCTCCAAGACGGTCAACATGCCGGAGCAGGCGACCGTCGAGGACGTCGAGAAGATCTACTTCGAGGGCTGGAAGCTCGGCCTCAAGGCGCTGGCGATCTACCGGGACAACTGCAAGGTCGGCCAGCCGCTGTCGGCAGCGAAGAAGAAGGTTGCCGAGCCGGAGGCGACCGCCACCGCCGTCGAGCCGGTGGTGGAGAAGGTCGTCGAGTACCGTCCGGTGCGCAAGCGGCTGCCGAAGAAGCGCCCCTCGGAGACGGTCAGCTTCTCCGTCGGCGGCGCTGAGGGTTACCTCACCGCCTCGTCGTACCCGGACGACGGCCTCGGCGAGGTCTTCCTCAAGATGTCGAAGCAGGGCTCCACTCTGGCCGGCGTGATGGACGCCTTCTCGGTGGCCATCTCCATCGGCCTGCAGTACGGCGTTCCGCTGGAGACGTACGTCAGCAAGTTCACGAACATGCGCTTCGAGCCGGCCGGCATGACCGACGACCCGGACGTGCGGATGGCCGCCTCGGTGATGGACTACATCTTCCGTCGCCTGGCACTGGACTTCCTGCCCTACGAGCGCCGCGCCGAACTGGGCATCTTCACCGCCCAGGAGCGGGCCGCCCAGTTGCGGGCCGAGGCCGAGGCGGAGGCGAACGGCACCGACCTCACCGCCATGGCCGCCTCCGCTCCGGTGGAGAGCAAGCCGGAGGAGCCGAAGGCCGGCCCGGTCGCCCAGCCGGCCCAGGAACTCGCCGACGTCGCCGCGGTCAAGCCGGCACCGTCGGTCGGTTCCAGCACCGAGCTGCTGGAGGCCGTGATCGGCAAGGCCGCCGACGCGCCGCTCTGCTTCACCTGCGGTACGAAGATGCGCCCCGCCGGTAGCTGCTACGTCTGCGAAGGCTGCGGCTCCACCAGCGGTTGTAGCTGACCCGAGTACGCGACGAGCCCCGGGCGGAGCACCGTCCGGGGCTCGTTCGGCTCCTGGCACCTTGGAGCGGAACCGCCCTCCCAGGGGTACTTTTTTACCAAGACTGGTCGAGCCGGCGCTTCATGGGATGGATTCGGTAGCGAGGTGTCCGCGCAGCTCGATGGCGAGGGTGTCCATGTCGGCCTCGGGGACACGCTCGTCGGGTGGCGCGTGGAGGTAGGCGAAGGCACGCGGGCCTCGGTGGTCGAGTGGGATGTCCGCCGGGCGCGGCACCACATGGAAGTGGACGTGCGCGAAGCCGGCCTGTTCGGCGTACTGCATGACGTAGGTCTTCACGCAGCCGGTGACGGCGGTAAGCGCCCGGGAGAGCCGGACCTGCCAGGTGCCGAGGCTCGCCGCCTCGGCGTCGGTCAGTTCGGCTATCGAGGTGACGTGCCGGCGGGGGACGAGCACCAGCCAGCCGGGTAGCCGGCTGTCGAACGCGTGCACCACCCGCCAGTGCTCGTCGGCGTCGACGCGTTCCCGTGGCGGCAGCGAGTCGAACCGCTCCTCGCTACGACACACATGGCAGTCCACCCCCGCACCGTATCGAGCGACGACCACGGGATCTTGGCGCGAAACCGCCCTCGGAGGGGCAGCTTCGCACCAAGATCCCGTGACGAGCGGCGGCGATGAAGGTCACCGTTCTCCGGGAGCGGATTGTTGCGATGATCGGGTCATGACGATCGCTGAGCGCTACGTCAGGTTCGCCGAGCGCGAGGCGCGCGGGGTCTCTCCCTCGTACGAGCGGCTGGCCCGCTCGGTGTCCGGCGACGAGGAACTGCTCAGTCTGCTCGGCACCCTGCCGGAGGCCAAGCAGCAGCCGAACCTGTTGTTCGGGGTGGTACGCCTGCTCGGCGGCCCGGTCGACGAACCGGCCGCGTTCCGTGACTACACGCTGGCCAACTGGTCGACGGTCGAGGCGGAGATCCGCACCCGGGTCACCCAGACCAACGAGGCCGGCCGCTGCGCCGTACTGCTGCCGTTGCTCGCGGCGCTGCCGCAGCCGCTGGCGCTGCTGGAGGTCGGTGCCTCCGCCGGACTCTGTCTCTACCCGGACCGGTACGCCTACCGCTATGCCGGCAGGACACCCGGTGGTCACCTGATCGGCGCGGGGGAGCCGGTGCTCGATTGTGTGGTCACGAACCTGACGCCGCCGGACCACCGGCCGGAGGTGGTGTGGCGGGCCGGCCTGGACCTGAATCCCCTCGACGTGACCGATCCCGACGACGTGGCGTGGCTCGACGCCCTGATCTGGCCGGAGAACGAGCACCGCCGGGACCGACTGCGGGCGGCGGCGGCCGTCGCCGCCGCCGACCCGCCGCTGCTGGTGCGTGGCGACCTAGTCGACGACCTGCCGGCGCTGGCCGCGCAGGCACCGGCCGACGCCACCCTGGTCGTCTTCCACACCAGCGTGCTCTACCTGGTGCCGGCGCCGCGCCGGACGGCCTTCGCCGAGACGGTACGCGGGCTGCCCGGTCACTGGATCTCCAACGAGGGGCCGAGCGTGCTGCCGTATGCCGCGCTGCCGCAGCCACCGACCGATGCGCACCTCAACGTGCTCGCGCTCGACGGGCAGCCCCTGGCCTGGACCCGCGGGCACGGTCAGGAGATCACCTGGTTCGGTTAGCCGCCACGGCTGCGCTGGCCGTCGGCGGAGCAGGTGGTCCCGCAGCGACCAGCCACCGGTCAGGCACCAGAGCGCGATGACCGGGTCGCAGATCGCGCAGCCGACGAACCTCGCCCACCCTGCACGTAGCGCGTCGATCTTGCACTTTCTGTCGGGACGAAGTGGCTGAAGACGGCCATTTCGGCGACCACAAGTGCATGATCGACGGGCAGGGGGTGGGGAGCTTCAGGGGGTGGGCTCGGATAGGCGGGTGGTGAGGAAGTCGCGTTCGGCGTCGTTGTCGACCAGGTCGATGGCGGCGCGGTAGGCCTGGGCCGCCTCGGCGTCGCGGCCCAGTCGGCGCAGCAGGTCGGCCCGGATCGCCGGCACGTAGTGGTAACCGGCCAGTCGTGGGTCGCGGGCGAGGGCGTCGACCTCGGCGAGCGCCACGCCGGCTCCGTCCACCATCGACACCGCCACCGCCCGGTTCAACGCGACCACCGGTGAGGGCCAGCGGTCCAGCAACGCGTCGTAGAGTCGAACGATCTGCGGCCAGTCGGTCGCCTCGTAGCTGGGCGCGAGGGCGTGCAGTGAGGCGATGGCGGCTTGGAGCGCGTACCGGCCGGTCCGTCCGGTGCGGAACGCGTCGAGCACCAGGCGGTGTCCCTCGTCGATGGCGTCCCGGTCCCAACCGGAGCGGTCCTGGTCCTCCAGCCGCAGCAGCCGGCCCGTGGCGTCGGTACGGGTGGTCCGGCGGGCGTCGGTGAGCAGCAGCAGCGCGAGCAGCCCGCGTACCTCCGGTTCGTCGGGCAGGAGGGCCGCCAGCATCCGGGCCAGGTGCAGCGCCCGGTCGACCAGGTCGGCACGGACCAGGTCGCTGCCGGTGGGCGCGGTGTGTCCGGTGGTGTAGAGCAGGTGTACGACGGTGAGCACCGCGTCGAGCCGTTCGGGCAGTTCGGCGGCCTCCGGGACCCGGTAGGGGATCCGGGCGGCGGCGATCTTCTTCTTGGCGCGGGTGATGCGTGCCGCCATGGTCGGCTCGGGGACCAGGAAGACGCTGGCGATGTCGGCGGTGCTCACCCCGCAGACCAGGCGCAGGGTGAGCGCCACCTGCGCCTCCCGGGCGAGCGCCGGATGACAGCAGGTGAAGACCAGGCGCAGCCGGTCGTCCGGCACGGCCACCTCGTCCGGGACATCCGGTTCTGCCTGGTCCGGTTCCAGGAGCAGGGGCAGTTTGGTACGCAGCACCTGCCGCCGGCGCAGCACGTCGAGAGCCTTGCGCCGGGCGGTGGCGGTGAGCCACGCACCGGGCCGGTCCGGTACGCCGTCGCGGGCCCAGGCGTCGAGCGCGGCCACGTACGCCTCCTGGACGCTCTCCTCGGCGAGGTCGAAGTCACCGGCGACGCGCGCCGTGGCGGCGAGTACGAAGGTCCACTCGCGGCGGTGCGCGTCCGCGACGGCCCGTTCGACCTCGGCGGTCGTGGCCGGCCCGACGGTGCGCTCGCCGTCGCTCACTCGGCGGGCGGCTGGAACAGCGGCCGGACCTCCACCCCGCCGTGGATGGTGGCCGGGTTCAGCTTGGCGATCTTCACAGCGGTGTCCGGGTCGGGTGCCTCCAGGACGAAGAACCCGGCGACGACCTCCTTGGCCTCGATGAACGGGCCGTCGGTGACGAGGTCGCCGCGTACCGCGGTGGCGGTGGTGCTCGGTTGCAGCGCGAAGCCCGTCACGATCTGCCCGCCCAGTTCCGCCACCTGCGCGGGATACCGCTCCAGCAGGGCGACGTAGTCGGGGGTGAGGTCCATCGGGTCGGCCGGTGCCGGCGAGTAGATCAGGACTGCGTACTGGGCCATGAGGTCTCCTTCATCGACTTCATCCTCTGTCCCGCCAGTGGACGGGGCCAGCGCGGATCGACGCCGCCGGGGAAAACCTAGACTGCCGGTGATGAGCGAAGAACGACGGCCCCTGGCGGCCCGGCCACTGACCGAGCCGCACCCGTCGCGGTTGCCGCTCGATCACCCAGGCCGGCAGCGCATCCTCAGCGTGCACGCCGCCGCCCTCGCCGCCGGTGACGCCGGCTACCTCGACCCGGACACCGGGCTGTTCGTCCTCACGGCCGGGTTCCTGGCCCGCCGCGGCACCTGCTGCGGCCGGGGCTGTCGACACTGCCCGTACGTCAGCTGAGCGACGGGGTCAGGCGGCGGCGACGAAGACCCGGGAGGCGACCTCACGGGGCAACCGGACGCTCTCGCCGGAGCGGTCGATCGACACGGAATCGCGCTCCTGCGCCACCGTCACCGTGGCACCCGGGTCGACGCCGGCTGCGTGCAGTTGTCGGAGCACCTCGGCGTCGGTCTGTACGCTCTCGCAGATCCGCCGTACGACGACCGTGCCGGTCAGGCCGGGGAAGGCCAGGTTGCGCTCGCCGTCGGTCGGCTCGGGCTCGGCCTGGCCGGGCGAGCCCAGCTCGTCCAGGCCCGGGATCGGGTTGCCGTACGGCGACCGGGTCGGCCGATTGAGCAGGTCGTAGACCCGCTTCTCGACCGCGTCGCTCATCACGTGCTCCCAGCGGCAGGCCTCTTCGTGGGCCTCCTCGTAGGGCATCCCGATCACGTTGACCAGCAGCAACTCGGCGAGCCGGTGTTTGCGCATCACCGATACGGCGGTGCTGCGCCCCTGCTCGGTGAGGCTGAGGTGCCGGTCACCTTCGACGGTGAGCAGACCGTCGCGCTCCATCCGGGCGACGGTCTGACTGACCGTGGGGCCGCTCTGGCGCAAGCGTTCGGCGATCCGGGCGCGCAACGGAGGCACACCCTCCTCCTCGAGTTCGAGGATCGTACGCAAGTACATTTCGGTCGTATCGACCAGGTCGTGAGACTTCATGGTGTCAGCGGCCCTCCAGCCTTGATGGTACCCTCCCGGGCCCCGGACGTCTGTCGCCGAACCGTCGGGCATGTCACTCATGGTGTTGACTGTCGGCCATGTCTGCTACAGAGGATCTCCTGGTCGAGCCCGAGCGGCTCGCCGCCGAACTCGACGGTGCCGACCCGCCCACCCTGCTCGATGTCCGCTGGCGCCTGGCCGGGCCGCCCGGGCGGGACGACTATCTGGCGGGGCACCTGCCGGGCGCCGTCTTCGTCGACCTGGACACCGCGCTGTGCGGCGCACCCGGCCCGGCCGGGCGGCATCCGCTGCCCGAGCCGGACGATCTGGAGGCGGCGTTGCGGGCGGCCGGTGTGCGGGCGGGTCACCCCGTGGTGGTGTACGACGGCGGCGACGGCATGTCGGCGGCCCGCGCCTGGTGGACGCTGCGCTGGGCGGGGCACCGACCGGTCCGGTTGCTGCACGGCGGCTACCCGGCCTGGACGGCGGCCGGCCTGCCGGTCGGCACCGATCAACCTGCTCCGGCGCCGGGCGACGTGACCGTCCGCCCGGGAGCCCTGCCGGTGCTGGACGCCGCGGCTGCCGCCCGCCTGACGGCCGGCGACGGCGTCCTGATCGATGTGCGGGCCGCGCCCCGCTACCAGGGCGAGCACGAGCCGATCGACCCGGTCGCCGGCCACATCCCCGGTGCGGTGAATCTGCCCGCACCCGAGTACGTCGCCGAGGGACGCTTCCCGGCTGCGGAGGCGCTGCGGAGCCGCTTCGCCGCTGTCGGCGTTGCCGCCGAGGCTCCGGTCGGGGCGTACTGCGGGTCCGGGGTGACCGCGGCCCAGGCCGTGCTCGCGCTGCATCTGGCCGGCCGCACGGACGCCGCGCTCTACGTCGGCTCGTGGAGCAACTGGGTAGCCGACCCGGACCGACCGGTGGCCACCGGTCCGACGCCTGACCGGTCCGACGCCTGACCGGCCGCGTCGGCGATGCGGCGGGTGTCGAGCCGGGGCGGCGTCCGACCGTCGGAGGCCCGGCGACGCGCCGCCGGCCGGCCATCGTGCGACCATGGGCAGATGTCCGACGACACGGTGGTGGTGTGGGACGAGTCGCTGCTCGCCTACGACCTCGGTGACCACCCACTCGATCCGGTGCGGGTGGAGTTGACCATCGCCCTCGCCCGGGAACTGGGCATCCTCGAACGGGCCGGGGTGCGGCTGGTGCCGCCGGTGCCCGCCGATGACGCCCTGCTCACCCGGGTGCACGACCCGCGCTACCTCGACGCGGTCCGGATCGCGCCCCGCGACCCGCTCTTCGCCGGGTTCGGTCTGGGCACCTCGGACAATCCCGTCTTCGACCGGATGCACGAGTCCAGTGCGCTGGTCGCCGGGGCGAGCGTGATCGCGGCCGAGGCGGTGTGGCGGGGTACGGCCCGCCGGGCGGTCAACGTCGCCGGTGGCCTGCACCACGCGATGCCCGCCCGAGCCGCCGGGTTCTGTGTCTACAACGACCCGGCGGTGGCCATCGCCCGGCTGCTCGACCTGGGCGCGGAGCGCATCGCGTACGTCGACGTCGACGTGCACCACGGCGACGGGGTGCAGCAGATCTTCTGGGACGACCCCCGGGTGCTGACGGTCAGCCTGCACGAGACCCCGCTCGCCCTGTTCCCCGGCACCGGTTTCCCGGACGAGACCGGCGGCCCGAACGCCGCCGGCACCGCGGTCAACATTCCGTTGCCACCCGGGGTCGAGGACGCCGGTTGGCAGCGGGCCTTCCACGCGGTCGTGCCATCGGTCCTGCGGGCGTTCCGCCCACAACTTCTGTTCACCCAGTGCGGGGCGGACGCCCACCGCGTCGACCCCCTCGCCGACCTGCACCTGTCCGTCGACGGTCAGCGTGCCACCTATCTGGCGTTGCGGGCGCTCGCCGACGAGTTGTGCGACGGGCGCTGGGTGGCCACCGGCGGTGGCGGGTACGCCCTGGTCGAGGTGGTGCCCCGGGCCTGGACGCATCTGCTGGCGGTGGCCACCGGCACGCCGCTGGACCCGGCGACGCTGACCCCGCCGGCCTGGCGGGGACTGGCCACGGCCCGTCGGCCCGGCTTCGACGTGCCGCTGCGGATGACCGACGACGTCGACCCGGGCTACGAGCCGTGGCAGCCCACCGGAGAGCCGAGCGGGGTGGACCGGGCGATCGCGGCGACCCGGAAGGCGGTCTTCCCGCTGCTCGGCCTCGACCCCCACGATCCGCGTGACTGACTGAGCCGGCCGGGGGAGGGCGGTCCGAGGTGACCACAGCCGAACACGCCGTGGACGTGCTGCTCAGCGACGGCAGCACGGTCCAGTTGCGACCGATCGAGCCGTCCGACGCGCCCGAGATCGTGGCGATGCACTCCCGGTTCTCCGAACGCACCCGCTACCTGCGCTACTTCTCGCCGTACCCACGGATCCCGGAGCGGGATCTGCACCGCTTCGTCAACGTCGACCACCGCGACCGGGAGGCGTTCGTGGTGCTGGCCGGCGACCGGATCGTCGCGGTGGGCCGCTACGAGCGGCTCGGCCCGCAGTCGCCGGACGCCGAGGTGGCCTTCGTCGTCGAGGACGCCTACCAGGGGCGGGGTATCGGCTCGGTACTGATGGAGCATCTCGCCGACGCCGCCCGCCGGGCCGGGATCGTCAACTTCGTGGCCGAGGTGCTCCCGGCCAACGGGCAGATGCTGCGGGTCTTCGCCGACTTCGGGTACCAGATCCAGCGTCAGTTCGCCGACGGGGTGGTGCACCTCAGTTTCCCGATCGCGCCCACCGAGGCGACCCTGGAGGTGCAGCGCGGACGGGAGCACCGCACCGAGGCGCGCTCCATCGCCCGGCTGCTCGCCCCGCGTGGCGTCGCCGTCTACGGTGCCAGCGCCACCGGCCAGGGTGTCGGCGCGGCGGTGCTCGGGCATCTGCGTGACGGCGGGTTCACCGGGTCGGTGGTGCCGGTGCACCCGAGTGCCGCGCGGGTGGCCGGGCTTCCCGCGTACCCCTCGGCGGCCGATGCCGGGCTGCCGGTCGACCTGGCGGTGGTGGCGGTGCCCCCGGAGGCCGCCGCCGCGGTCGTCGCCGACGCCGCGGCGGCCGGGGTGCACGGCCTGGTCGTGATCTCCGCCGGCTTCGCCGAGGCCGGCGTCGAGGGTGCCGCCGCGCAGCGTGCCCTGGTCCGCGCTGCCCACGCCGCGGGCATGCGGGTGATCGGCCCGAACTGCCTGGGGGTGGCCAACACCGACCCGGGCGTACGCCTCAACGCCACCCTCGCCCCGCGCCTGCCGGTGCCGGGCCGGGTCGGCATCTTCAGCCAGTCCGGCGCGTTCGGCGTGGCACTGCTGGCGGAGGCGGACCGGCGGGGGCTCGGTCTGTCCAGCTTCGTCTCGGCCGGCAACCGGGCCGATGTCTCCGGTAACGACCTGTTGCAGTACTGGCAGGACGATCCCGGCACCGACGTGATCATGTTGTACCTGGAGACCTTCGGCAACCCGCGCAAGTTCGCCCGGCTGGCCCGGCGCATCGGCCGGGACAAGCCGGTGGTGGCGTTGGCCTCACCGGCCCGCCCGCCGGGAATGGGTGACGTCGCCGGCCCGGACTCCACGGCGGTCAGCGCACTGTTCGCCCAGTCCGGGGTGATCCGGGTGGACACCGTCGGCGAGCTGCTCGACGTCGGGGTGCTGCTGGCCAATCAGCCGCTGCCCGCCGGTGACCGGGTCGGCGTGGTCGGTAACTCCTCCGCGTTGACCGGGCTCGCGGCCACCGCCTGCGCAGCCCAGGGGCTCTCCGTCGCCGACGGCTACCCGCGTGACGTCGGGCCGAGGGCCAGCGCGGCGGAGTTCGCCGAGGCGCTGGCCGGGGCCGCCGCCGACGACTCGGTCGACGCGCTGGTGGCGCTCTTCGCCCCGCCGCTGCCCGGCCAGTTCACCGGCACCGAGGCCGACCTCACCGCCGCCCTGCCCGCGGCTCTCTCCGGTGGCAAGCCGGCGGTGGCCACCTTCCTCGTCGGTCGTGCCCCGGCCGGGATGCCCTCGTACCCGAGCGTGGAGGAGGCGGTTCGGGCGCTGGGCCGGGTCACCGCGTACGCGCGATGGCTGCGCCGGCCGACCGGAACCCTGCCGGAGCTGTCCGGCGTCGACCCGGGGGCGGCGCAGGCGGCGCTGCGGGCGGACGACACCGACGTGGCGGCGTTGCTGGCCGCGTACGGTATCGACGTGGTCGAGTCGGTGCCGGCCGCCTCGGTCGACGAGGCCGTCGAGGCCGCCGCTCGGCTCGGGTTTCCGGTGGCGCTCAAGGCCGCGTCCCCGGGGCTGCGGCACCGCCTCGACCTCGGTGCGGTCCGCCTCGATCTGCCGGACGCCGCTGCCGTGCGTCGCGCCTGTTCGGAGCTGGCTGTCGCCTTCGGTGCGGACGTCCTGGTGCAGCCGATGGTGCCGCCCGGGGTGGCCTGTGTGGTGGAGTTGGTCGAGGACCCGGCGTTCGGGCCGGTGGTCGGGTTCGGGCTCGGTGGGGTCGCCACGGAACTGCTCGGCGATCGGGCGTGGCGAGCAGTGCCGCTGACCGACCGGGACGCCGCCGAGCTGGTCGACGCGCCGCGGGCGGCGCCGTTGCTCCGTGGCCATCGGGGGGCCGCGCCGGTCGATCGCGCCGCTCTGGCCGACCTGCTGTTGCGGGTCGGTCGCCTCGCCGACGACCAGCCGCGGGTCCGGGCGCTGACGCTGAACCCGGTGCTCGCCCGACCCGATGGTTTGTCGGTGCTGCACGCGAACGTCCGGATCGGCTCCGCCGCCGTGCCGCGCCCCGACACCGGCCCCCGCCGGTTGTGAGTGGGCTGGCCGGTCAGGCTCGACTGGAGATCTGCTGCACCGCCCAGGCGTTGCCGTCGGGGTCGGCGAAGAAGACGAAGCCGACATTGTCCAGCGGGTCCGGCACCGGGCGCGGGTTCTCGCCGAGCACCTGGATCTCGCTGACCTCGACGCCGCGTTCGAGCAGCTCGGCGCGCGCCTTGGCCAGGTCCGGTACGACGAGTTGCAGGCCCTTCAGCGACCCCGGTGGCATCTGCGGCACGGCGCCCTTGCCGATGACGATCGAGCAGCCCGACCCGGGTGGGGTCAACTGCACGATGCGTACGTCGTCGCCGATCACGGTGTCGTGGTCGACGGCGAAGCCGAGCTGGTCGGCGTAGAACGCCTTGGCCCGGTCCACGTCGGAGACCGGTACGACCACCACTTCCAGCGTCCAGTTCATTGCTGTCCTCCTGTTCTCGTCGCCAGCAGTTCGGCGAGTCGGGTGAAGCTTTCGGTGACTCCACGGACCATCGGGTATCGCAGGGCGATGTCGCGTCCTTCGGGGGTGGCGTAGCGCAGCGTCGTGGTGACGGTGGTCCGCCCGGCGAGCTCGGTGAACGTGTGACTGACCAGCGTGTCGCCCGGGTACGACTGGTCGTCGAAGCGTTCGGTGCAGACGAGTTCGTGCGGCGCGCTGATCGTCCGGTAGACCCCTCGCTGGACCATCCGCTGCCCGTCGGGGCCCTGCGACTCGAATTGCCAGCGCCCGCCCACCCGCAGGTCGACCTCGCAGCCGACCAGTTGCCAGCCGCGTGCGCCGTACCACCGGACGAGCAGGTCAGGGCGGGTGAAGGCGGCGAACACGAGCCGCGCCGGTGCGTCGAAGACCCGGCTCAGCACGATCTCCCGATCGCCCGGTGTGTCGACCACCAGATGGTCGTCGATCACGGTGCCGCACCGCCGTCCGGCGTGCCGGCGTCACGTTGCCCGTCCTCGGCCGAACGCAGCTCGTCGAGCAGGGCGTCGAGCCGCTGGTAGCGCTCGGCCCAGTGGTCGCGGTAGGCGGCGAGCCAGGCGGTGGCCTCCCGCAGCGGCGCGGCTTCGAGGCGGCAGGGGCGGCGCTGGGCGTCTCGTCCCCGGCTGACCAGTCCGGCCCGTTCCAACACGCGCAGGTGTTTGGAGACGGCCGGCTGACTCATCGCGAAGGGCGCGGCGAGTTCGGTGACGGTGGCCTCGCCGGCCGCCAGCCGGGCGAGGATGGCGCGCCGGGTGGGATCGGCGAGAGCGGCGAAGGTGGCGTCCAGGTCGGTGAGCACGGTGTATAACCTTCCGGTTTGATAACCAAAAGGTTTCTACCGGGTGGGACGCCCGCACGTCAAGCGGCACACACGCAACGGCCCCGGCGAACCGCCGGGGCCGTTGGTCGAACGCTCAACTCAGCAGGCGTACGCCTCCAAGCGCTGCGCCCGCTCCGGGGCACGCAGCTTGAGCAGGGTCACCTTCTCGATCTGTCGGATCCGTTCCCGGGAGAGGCCGAACTCCCGGCCCACCTCGTCCAGGGTGCGTTGCCGACCGTCGTCGAGGCCGAACCGCAATCGGATCACGGCCTGCTCGCGCTGCGAGAGGGTGGCCAGCACGATGCTCACCTCGTTGCGTAGTTCGCCGTGGGTGGCGGCGTCGCCGGGCCCGGCGGCCGGGTCGACGGCGGCGACGAAGTCACCGAGGGCGCTCTCGCCGTCCTCGCCGACAGCCTGGTCCAGACTCACCGGCTCCCGGTCGTACGAGATCAGCTCGATCACCTGGAACTCCGGCACGTCGAGCGCGCGGGCCACCTCGGCGACCGTGGGCTCCCGACCCAACGACACCGCCAACTCACGCCGGGCGCGGACCATCCGGTTCACCTGCTCGACCATGTGGACGGGGATGCGGATGGTGCGGGCCTGGTCGGCCATGGCGCGGGTGATGGCCTGTCGGATCCACCAGGTGGCGTAGGTGGAGAACTTGTAGCCCTTGGTGTAGTCGAACTTCTCGACGGCGCGGATGAGGCCGAGGTTGCCTTCCTGGATGAGGTCGAGGAAGGCCATGCCCCGGCCGGTGTACCGCTTGGCGATGCTCACCACCAGCCGCAGGTTCGCCTCCAGCAGGTGGTTCTTGGCGGCCCGGCCCTGGCGCGCGACCAGTTCCAGATCGGCGCGCAGCTCGTCGGAGACCGGTATGCAGGTGCTGAGCTTCTCCTCGGCGAACAGGCCGGCCTCGATCCGCTTCGCCAGGTCCACCTCCTGTACGGCGGTGAGTAGCTTCGTCCGACCGATTCCGTTGAGGTATGCCCGGACCAGGTCGGTGGAGACGCCGCGCTCGTCGGTGGCGTCCAGGTCGGTCAGGGTGTCGACGCCGTGCTCCGCCTCGGTGCCGGCGTGCGTCCGGTGCTCCGTCATCTGCTGGGCCATCTCAGTCTCTCCCCGTGTCCACGTCCGTGCCGTGTCCGCCGGCCAGCTGCGCCGGTGACAAACAGCTTGGCCGTCGGGGCGTAAAACGGGAGTGAGGCGATCGGGGAACCGACAGTCGCTGAGTCGGCACTCGGCGACGTGCCGGCCCGGCGGTTCGGCCGGCTCGGCTTGTCGACGCCGGTTACCGTGCCAGCGGTCGGCCGTCGGGCCGGCGTACCCGCCCGGATGCGGGCGATCGAGCGACGGAGGCAATCGTGGTGTTCAAACGGCTCATGCAGGCGATGGGAGTCGGTGGTCCGTCGGTGGAGACGGTGCTGTCGAATCCGAACTGCCGGCCGGGCGGCCACCTGGAGGGCAGCATCGCGGTCACCGGCGGCGACCACGGCGTCGACGTGTCCTACGTGGCCCTGGGGCTGCTCACCCGGGTGGAGGTGGAGAGCGGCGACAACGAGTACGCCACCAACCAGGAGTTCCAGCGGCAGCAGGTCACCGGCCCGTTCCGGCTGGAGGCGGGGCAGCGCTACGACGTCCCGTTCCGGTTCGAGGTGCCGTGGGAGACCCCGCTCACCGAGCTGTACGGGCAGCACCTGCACGGGATGACCATGGGTCTGCGTACCGAACTGGAGGTGGCCCGCGCCGTCGACAAGGGCGACCTGGACGCGGTGGCGGTGCACCCGGTGCCGGCCCAGGAGCGCCTGCTGGATGCGCTGCTGCGGCTCGGTTTCCGGTTCGCGCGAGCGGACGTGGAGCGCGGGCACATCTACGGTGTCCACCAGACGTTGCCGTTCTACCAGGAGATCGAGTTCTACCCGCCCCCGCAGTACGCGGGCGCGATGAAGCAGCTGGAGGTCACCTTCGTCACCGACCCCCGGCAGGTGCAGGTGGTGTTGGAGCTGGACAAGCGGGGTGGGTTGTTCACCGAGGGCCGCGACGTCTTCGGTCGCTTCGCCGTCGAGCACGCCTCGGCGGCCAACACCGACTTTGCCGCCCAGCTCGACGGCTGGCTGCGTCAGTCCCTCCAGCGTCGGGGCATGTTCTTCTGACCGGACCGCCGCCCGGTCGGGTCAGGCCCAGCCGTTCCGGGCGGCGTACCAGCCGAGCTGCATCCGGGTCTCCACCCCGGCGAGGTCCATCAGGTGGCGCAGTCGCCGTTGCAGGGTCCGCAGCGACAGGTCGAGCCGGGTGGCCACGACGTGGTCGGTGAGCCCGGCCAGCAGCAACGCCAGGATCTGGCGGTCCAGGTCGGTCGGGCCGTCGGCGCCGTCGAGGCCGGCGGCGTCCCCCAGCACGCCGGCGGCGGACAGGGTCAGCGGGTGGGCGTGCCGCCACACGATTTCGAACAGCGCGTCCATCGCCGCCAGCAGCCCGGTGCGGTGCAGCAGCACCGCGCCGGGCTCGCCGCCGGGGGTGGTGGTCAACGGCACCAGGGCGAGCTCCGAGTCGGCCAGGATGAGCTTGATCGGCAACGACTCGGCCACCCGTACCTGCACGCCGGTGCGCAGTGACTCGAGGGTCTCCGCGACCACCCCTGGTTCGGCGAGGGTCGGCCGGTCCACGACGACCCGGAACTGCACTCCCTGGCCCACCGCCACCGACTCGACCGCGTTGGTGCCCGGCGGCACGGCGATGAAGGGCATGGTGACGAAGCTCCGGACCTCCGTGCGCGCGGCGTGCTGCACCTGCGCGAACCGGTGCCGCACAGCGTCGACGCCGGTGACCACCTCGATCAGCTCGTCGATCGTGCGCCCCGCCACCGCGCCGCGGTACTCCTCGGCGAGGGTGACGAGCGCCAGCTCCGCGCTGCGCAGCGCGTTGCGTTGCTCGCTGATCAGCGCCCCCAGGGCGACCGCCGGCGGTGCCACCGAGAACTCGGTGTCCGGCCCGGACGTCGCCAGGCCGCAGGCGACGAGTCGCTCCAGTGCCGCGGCCACCACCGCCGCGGGCAGCCGAAGGGCGCCGGCGAGGGCGGCGACGTCGGCCCGCGCCCGCCGCACCAACAGGCCGTAGACCGCTTCGTCCTCGGGGCTCAACCCCAGCACGCCCAGCATCGGTGGCTTCCTCCCTGCGCCCATCGCGGCACGGGAAGTATGTGACATGCCCATGAGTCCTGACCAGGTCTTCGACGGAGCGGACACGCCGGTGGGGCCCCCGGACATTGCCGGCCCCGGGGCCCCCAACGGCGCGATCATCGCAGGCCGTACGCCCGGATGAGTTCCTGCCGGATGCCGAAGCCGGAGTCGGTACGAGCCTCGGCCCGTACCGACACGAAGCCGCCCGGCTTCTTCGGCAGCTTCAGCGCGCCGTCCCACCAGCCGCCGGAGTCACGGCTCAGCGCCACCTTCTGCCAGCTGGCGCCGTCGTCGTACGAGACCTCCAGCTGCACCGAGGTGACCGTGCCGGTACCGCTGCCGCCCGACTGCGGTCCCGCCTTGACGCCGATCCGCTGGCTGGTCCCGGCCTTGACGTCACCCCGCAGGTCGGTCTCCAGCGCATAGTCGAGCTGTAGCAGCGCGAACGGGACGAAGGCGTCCGTCTCGTTCGAGCTCGAGACGAAGTCCCACTCGGTGTGCGTACGAGTGGACAGCCGCCACTGGTCGGCTGGCCGCGACGCATCCAGCACCAGGCGGTACGGCAGCGTGCCGGCGGGCACCTCCGTCCACTGCAGGTCGGAGTTGAACCGGTTCTCGTCCAGCAGGGTGTCGCCCTGGTACAGCTTGAGGTTCGTCGGCACCGAGCCCCACTCCAGGTTGCCCCCGTGCTCGAGCACGTCGTCGGACGGGCTCCAGGCCTGCACGTTGACCGTCATGTAGTCGCGGTAGCGGCTGTTCTTCACCCCGAAGGCTCGGCTGAAGGCCGGCCGGACGGCAGGGGCGAACCAGTCCAGCCGGGTGGTGGTGCCCTTGGCGTACGTGTTCAGGTACGCGGTGTCGGTCCAGGTGCCCTGGCTGTGCACCTCGTGCCAGACCACGTCCGGGGTGACCCATTCGATGCGGGTGCCCGGGTGCTGCTCGGACTCCGGGAAGCCGAACGACGGGCTGAACGTCATGTCGTACCGGTAGCCGGAGCCCGGCGTGTCCTTGACGGCGTGGTAGCGGGCGTCGATCCGGGCCAGGTCGTCCCGGGTCGGGTGGTACGTGAGCGCCCGGTCGGGCACCTGGTCGGGCCAGACCTTGGTCAGGTCGTAGAGGTAGCCGGCGAACGGCACCCGGGTGGCGGTCAGCTTCGGCGCCTTGGTTCGGACCGCCTCGATCAGCTGCTCGCCGGCGTCGCGGTGCAGGGTGCCGACGGGGATCGGGGACTCGCCGACGTACTCGTTGAGGATTCCGGGGCCGTCGTTGACGACCAGGAGCAGCTTCGCTCCGGCGGCCGCCGCGGCGGCGGTGCGATCCGGTGCGGGGACCGCGTCGCTGCGGGTCACGATGGCGACCTTGCCCTCGACGTCGAGGCCGGCGTACTCGTCCGGGCTGCCGGTGCCGACGTAGACCGGCCGCAACGTCTCGGTGCCGGCGGTGAGCGCGGCGCCCGGCTGCACGGCGGCGTTGATCGGCGGCAGGCCGGGGACGGCCACGCTCAGCATGGGCTCGCCCTTGCGCCACCGGGCCGCCATGGTGAACGACCCCTGCTCGACCCGCTCGGTCGGCAGGACGTAGAGGTCGTCGTACCTGATCGGCAGCTGGTAGATCGAACGGTAGCTGTCGCCGCCGGCGTACTCGACGGTGTAATCGATCTTGCGTTGCCGGTCCTCGGTGCGTTGCGGTGCGGTGGTGTCGAGCAGGCGGGCCCGGCTGGCGTCCAGCACCACCTCGGACGGGCGGTCCAGCACCGTCTCCGGGTCGACCAGCACGGCGTGGCCCAGGGCGTCGGCCCGCTCACCCGGCACGTCCAGCGCCGTCTCCACGGTGTACGTGCCCGGCGGCAGCCGCAGGGTCTGCTCGCCGTCGACGGCGAACGACCAGGTGAACCACTCGCCGGCCCGCTTCACGGCGATGGTCGAGCTGACCGGCTCGCCGTCCCGGCCGCGCAGCTTCACGGTCAGGTCGTACCGCTCCTCCTCCTTGAGCAGGGCGAGCGCGGTGCGGGTGACCGGGGCACCGGTGGCCGCGTCGGTGCCGACGAGGTAGCCGGTGACCTGGCCGTGGGGGGCCGACCGGGGGTCGCCGGACACCGCGATCTCGGCGCTGCCGCCGGCCGGCACCGTCACCGAGGAGGCGCTGGGCGAGAACGGGCCGGTGCCGGTGACGGCGAGGTTCAGGGTGACCGCGGCGGTGCCGGAGTTGGTGAACGTCACCGGCTTGGCAACCGGGGCGTCCGTGGTCTCGTGTGGCCAGTCGAAGTTGCCGAAGAACACCGATCCGGTGGCCCGGACGGTGCCGCGCACCGCCGCCGCCACGTCGAGCCGCCCGGTGCCCACCTCGTACGGGCCGTAGCCGTCGGGGAGGGCCTCGGCGCTGCTCATCAGCGCCTCCTTGAGCTGCGGGCCGGCCCATTCCGGGTGGCGCTGGGCGAGGACCGCCGCCGCACCCGCGACGTGCGGGGCGGCCATCGAGGTGCCGTCCATGCTCTGGTACATGCCCTCGCCGGCGGACTGCTGCGAGCGGGCCGCGGAGATACCGACCCCCGGCGCGGCGATGTCCGGCTTCAGTGCCCCGGTGCGCGCCAGCGGCCCGGTGCTCGAGAACCAGGCGAGCTGGTCCTGCTTGTCCACCGCGCCGACGGTGAGGGCGCTCGCGGCGGTCCCCGGCGCGCCGATGCTCTGCGGTCCGGAGTTGCCGGCGGCGACCACGAAGAGGGTGCCGTGCTGCGCGGAGAGGGTGTCCACCGCCAGGGCCATCGGGTCGGTGCCGTCGGTGCGCGACGCGTCGCCGAGGCTCATGTTGACGACGTCGGCACCGGACTCGGCCGCCCACTGCATGCCGGCGATGATCCAGGAGTCCTGGCCGTACCCGTCGTTGCCCAGGACCTTGCCGACGATCAGGTCCGCACCCGGCGCGACGCCCTTGTGGTCGCCGCCGGAGGCGGCGCCGGTGCCGGCGATGGTCGAGGCGACGTGGGTGCCGTGGCCGTGCACGTCCGACGTGTCCTCGCCCGGTACGAAGCTGACCTTCTCGTCGATCTGGCTGGCCAGGTCGGGGTGGGTCGCGTCGACCCCGGTGTCCAGCACCGCGACCGTCACGCCGGTGCCGTCGTAGCCGGCGGCCCACGCCTCGGGCGCGCCGACCTGCGGCACGCTCTCGGTCAGGTTGACCTTCACCCGGCCGTCCAGCCAGAGCTTGGTCACGCCGGCGCCGAGAGCCGTGCCGGACGGGGCGGCGGGCGCGACGGCCGACCAGAGCGCCCGGGCCTGCTTCTTGTCGGCGGCGAGCGCCCGGCCGCTGATGCCGGGCAGGTCCCGGACGAGCTTCGTGCCGCGCGGCGCGGCCGGCCGGGCGGCGCGGGCGGCGGCCTTCGGGTACGTGGCGATCAGCGGCAGTTCGGCCGCCCGGGCGTCGTCGTAGCCCATCTCGATGAGGTCGGTGACGTTGAACAGGCGCCGGTCGAGCCGCTCGGCGGTCAGCAGCGGCGCCGCCTCGTCGGGTAGGACGTACAGGTCGCCGCCGCTCTGCTGGATGCGGACACCGCCGGTGGCGTCGTCCGGGCGGTCGACCTCGGCGGCGGATTTGCCATCGGCGAAGGTCGTCACGGTGACCACGTCACCGGTGACCAGGGTAACGGTGTGGGTGTCCCGTGCCGTGGCGGTGGCGGGGGGTGGGGTCGGTCCGGCCGCCGCGGCGGGCGGACGGATCGCGGCGGCGCCGGCGGCCACCAGGCCGGCGGCCGCTGCGGCGGCGATCAGTCGCCGTCGCGTCCGGCCCGAGGTGAAGGGCGTTGTGGGTGAAGGCATGGCACGGTTCTACCGCCGCCGTCGGGCCCGGTGAACAAAGTTGGATGGCGGGGTCACGCCACGGCGCGATCCCGCCATCCGGTCGATGGAAGGCGGCGACCACCCCGCTGGTCTGGGGTGCCACGTTCGCGCGGGCACATGTACGGCGTGCACCAGACGCTGCCGTTCTACCAGGAGATCGAGTTCTACCCGCCGCCGCAGTACGCCGGCGCGATGAAGCAGTTGGAAGTCACCTTCGTCACCGACCCCCGGCAGGTGCAGGTGGTGTTGGAGCTGGACAAGCGGGGTGGGTTGTTCACCGAGGGCCGCGACGTCTTCGGTCGCTTCGCCGTCGAGCACGCCTCGGCGGCCAACACCGACTTTGCCGCCCAGCTCGACGGCTGGCTGCGTCAGTCGCTGCAACGCCGCGGCCTCTTCGGCTGAACTCCGCGATCCCGCGCAGTAACTCAGTGCCAGTTGCTGATCTGCACGTCGTGCGGCGCGGGCTCGCCCTTACCAGTTTCGACCAGCCGCTTGAGACTCATCAGGTAGATCGCCCACTTGGTGCTGCAGTGGTACATGAACTCCACCGGCTCCCGCCAACCCTCGTGGCGGAACAACACGATCGTGAAGTCGTCCTCCCGCTTCAGCTCGAAGCGGACCCTGGTGCCGATCCACTCCTCGGGGCCGTCGACGACCTCCCAGAGCACCAGCTCGGCCGGCCGGCTCTCCAGGACCTTCATGTCGAAGCCACCGGGTATGAACCGGAACCGGAGCACTCCGCCGACATCTCCGTCGCCGTCCGTGTCCTCCGTCCACCAGTTCGCGAGCCCGTCGACGGTGGTCAGGGCCGCGTAGACGTCCTCGGGAGCCGACGTGACGCCGACCCGGTGCAGGATGTCCAGCATCGTGATACCTCGTTTCTGGGTGAACGCCCGAATGCGGGCAGGGTGAGTCACGCCGCCACGGACATGGCGACGAACGTTCGGGTGGGTTCAGCTCTGCTGGCCGCGCTGGATCGCCTCGGCGATCCGCTTGATCCGCCGCAACCGCGCGTCCCAGGTGGCACCGACCGACGACAGCTGCGCGACCGCGCGGGCGAGCTGTGCCTCGTCGACCTCGTAGCGGCGTTCGCGGCCGGACGGCGTGCCGTGGACCAGTCCGACCCGGCCGAGTACGCCGAGGTGTTTGGCGACCGCCTGCCGGGTGACCGGCAACTGCTCGCTCAGCGTGGTCGCCGTACCGCCGCCGTCGGCCAGCAGCAGGTCGAGCATCCGCCGCCGGGTCGGGTCCCCGACGGCGGACCAGAGGTCATCGTCGACGACGAGGCTCATCGAGTCGACACCAGTCGTGCCACGTACTGGACGAGGCGGGGCAGGAAGTGGTCCCAGCCGGTGACGTGGTCGCGGTAGTGCTCTTCGAGTACGGCGGCCTCCCAGCCCCGCTCCCGGAACCCGGTCTCGGTGAGCCGCAGCAGCGTCCCCGTGCCCGACGGGATCAGTTCGAAGGTCACCAGGAGTGAGTTGGTCGACGTCGCGACGGCGAGATCGTCGTACACCCACCGGAACGAGAAGCGCCGGGGCGGATCGGCCGTAACCACGGTCAATGGCAGGACCTCGGTGTTCGGCGGGTCGCCGAAGGAGATCGTCCCGGTGGCACCGGCGACCGGCTCGAGATCCGCGTCGTCCGGCCACCACTGCCGGATGTGTTCGGGTGCCGTGACGACCTCGTAGACCACTTCGGGTGTGGCGTCGACGTGGATCTCGCGTTCGATACTGCCGTACTCCATGCGCTCCTCCAGATTCGCAACCAGTGGTTGCGTCTGACTCTAGGACTCGCCGTCGAGATGTGCAACCACTAGTTGCGCTATAGGTCGAGGAGGATGGTGCGTGGACCGACGTTGACGCTCTCCACAAGCATGTGCGCGCGGAAGCGGCCGGTCTCGACCGTCGCGCCGCGCTGGCGCAGCGCCCGGACCGCCTCATCGACGAGCGGTTCCGCCACCTCGGCCGGGGCGGCCGCGGTCCAGGTCGGCCGGCGGCCCTTGCGGGCGTCGCCGTAGAGGGTGAACTGGCTGACCACGAGGATCCTCGCGCCGACCTCCGCCGCCGACCGCTCGTCGTCCAGGATGCGCAGCTCGTGCACCTTACGGGCCATCGTCCGGGCGGTCTCCGGGGTGTCGGTGTGGGTCACCCCGAGCAGCACCAGCAGCCCGTCGTCGATCGCGCCGACCACCTCGCCGTCGACGGTCACGCTGGCCCGACCGACCGTCTGCACCACCGCCCGCATCAGGCGACCACCGGCGCGATGAAGCCGCGCTCCACCAGGTGCGCCACGATCGGCCCGGCCGCCTCGGCCAGCTCCTCGGCGGCAACGTCGTGGGCGACGGCGAGCAGCGCGAGCTGGTCCCGCAGCGGCAACCGCCCGTCGGCCCCGCCCACCAGGGCCAGCACCAGCGGATCGATCTCCTCGGTCCAGCGCAGCCCGTCGGGCAGGGCGAGGACCTGCCGGTCCACCCCCCAACCGTCGGAGCCCATCGTCGCCTCCTGGCGCAGTTGGAGCCCGTCTGCGGCGCGGTAGCGCGCGGCCAGCAGACCGTCGGTGTCGCGTACGCGCAGCCAGTCCTGCCGGTCGAACCAGTCGACGATCCGATCACCCATCGGTGGCTGCACCCGCTGGCGCAGATCCTCCACCCGCAGCACCGGGTCGTCGTGGTCGCTGCGGCGCAGCGAGACGATGCCGAAGCCGATCGCTTCCACCTTGTGCGCGTCGAACCAGTCGAGCCAGTCGGCCATCCGCTGCGGGTCGGTGGCCTCCCCGACATCGGTCAGCCACAGGTTGACGTATGCCATCGGGTCGGCGACCTCGCGCTGGATGACCCAGGCGTCCAGGCCGGTGCCGGCGAACCAGCCGGCGACCCGTTCCCCCCAGTCCTCGCCGACCACGTGCACCCAGTTGGCGAGGTACTGCATGGTGCCGCCCTCGGTGAGCAGGCCCGGGGCGGCGGCGGCCAGTTCGGCGCCGATCGCATCGCCGACCCGACCGGAGTCGCGGTAGACGTGAGTGGTGGTGCCGGGCCCGACCACGAAGGGCGGGTTGCTCACCACGAGGTCGAACCGTCGGCCGGCGACCGGGGCCACCAGGTCGCCGTGCAACAGCTCCCAGTCCTGGCCGTTGAGGGCGGCGGTGGTGGCGGCGAAGCGCAGCGCCCGCCGGGACACGTCGGTGGCGGTGACCCGCCGGGCGTGGGTGCCCAGGTGCAGCGCCTGCACGCCCGAGCCGGTGCCCAGGTCCAGCGCGCTGTCCACCGGCCGGCGCGCCGCCGCGCCGATCATCGTCTGCGTCGCCCCGCCGATGCCGAGCACGTGTTCGGCGTGCAGCGGGCGACCGGGGCGGGCGCTGGCCGGCACGTCCGCGAGGACCCACCATTCGTCGCCGTACGGCTCCAGGTCTATTCCCATCCGCAGCCCGTCGCCGTGCCGTTCGACGAGTCCCGCGTCGAGGGCGTCGGTGAGCGGCAGCGGAGCCAGCGCGGCGGCGACCGCGGCTTCCGGCTCGGTCTGCTCGCAGATGAACACCCGGATCAGGGTGGCGAGGGGGTCCCGGTCGGCGGTGGCGCGCAGCGCGGCCCGGAAGTCGTTGCGGGCGACCCCGCCGGTCGCCTGTGGGCCGAGCCGCGCGGCGATGCCGTTGGCGGTGAAGGCGGCCCGGGTCAACGCGGTCCGCAGCGCTTCGACGCCGGCGGGGGAGAGCAGCATGTCGTTTCCGTCCACACCGTCATCCTGCCTGGTGGCGTCGGGTCTGGAGACCACCGCCCGTGACATGGCGAATCAATCGATGAACATCCCTGTCATATCTGTCGATCTAACGCTAGCATCTCTCCAACTCAGTCCAGGGTGCGGACCGCCCGGCCAGAAGCCCGGTCGGCCGCCCAGGTAAGGGAGGCACGATGTCCTCAGGGTCCACCGCGCGACGGCAGCTCATCCGGGCGCTCGCCGTCGTCGCCACCGCGGCGGCCGTTTCGGCGGCCGGCACCACCGCGGCGGTCGCCGCACCCACCGGCGAGATCCGTGGCGCCGGCGCGTCGAACGCGGTCAGTGGCAGCTACCTGGTCGTCCTGCGCACCGACGCCGTCGGTGCCGCCGGTTCGTCGACGGCTCGTGCCGCCGTTCCGGACCGGGCCAGCGCCCTGGTCAAGCGGTACGGGGGCAGCGTCTCCGACACCTACAGCGCCGCGCTGACCGGCTTCGCGGCCAAGATGACCGCGTCCCAGGCGGCCCGGCTCGCCGCCAACCCGGCGGTGGCCTACGTGGAGCAGGACCAGGTGGTCACGATCCAGGCGACCCAGACCAACGCGACCTGGGGCCTGGACCGCATCGACCAGCGGAACCGGCCGCTGAGCACCACGTACACCTACCCGAACACGGCCTCGAACGTGCGGGCGTACATCATCGACACCGGCATCCGGACCAGCCACAACCAGTTCGGCGGCCGGGCCACCTGGGGCACCAACACGGTGGACAGCAACAACACCGACTGCAACGGCCACGGCACCCACGTCGCCGGCACCGTCGGCGGTTCGACCCACGGTGTGGCCAAGGGTGTCCGCCTGGTCGCGGTGAAGGTGCTCAACTGCTCCGGCGGCGGCACCACCACCAGCGTGGTCAACGGGGTGAACTGGGTGACCGCCAACGCGGTGAAGCCGGCCGTGGCGAACATGAGCCTGGGCGGCGGCGCCAGCACCACCATCGACAACGCGGTGCGCAACTCGATCGCCTCCGGCGTCAGCTACGCGGTCGCGGCGGGCAACTCCAACGCCAACGCCTGCAACTACTCGCCGGCCCGGACCTCGACCGCGATCACCGTCGGCTCGACCACCAGCACCGACGCCCGTTCGTCCTTCTCGAACTACGGCTCCTGCGTGCACATCTTCGCGCCGGGTTCGAGCATCACGTCGACCTGGCACACCAGCAACACCGCAACCAACACCATCAGCGGCACCTCGATGGCCTCGCCGCACGTGGCCGGCGCCGCCGCTCTCGTGCTCGGTGCCAACCCGTCCTACTCCCCGGCCCAGGTCAAGAGCTACCTGGTCAACAACGCCACCACCGGCGTGGTGACCAGCCCGGGCAGCGGCTCCCCGAACCGTCTCCTGTTCGTGGTCAACTGACCCTGACGCAAACCGGCGTCAACTGACCCTGACGTGAACCGGCCCGGCGGACCGACATCGATCCGCCGGGCCGCGTCGCGTCGTCGGGGTGTGCGTGGTCTCAGCCGGCCAGCCGCACCGGGGTGGGCGCCGGCCGGCCGGCCGACGCGTCGGCGGGGAAGGCCCGGGCCGCGCCGTCCACGCGTACCGTCACCTCGCCGCCCGGGGCCACGGCGGCGTCCCCGTCGAGGACCCGGGCGGTGATCCGGGTGCCGTCGGGCAGCCCGAGACCGACGAGCGCGTCATGGCCGTGGAAGTCGTGCCGCAGGACTGTGGCGGTTACCCCGTCCGCACCGGCCGTGAGGCGGACCTGTTCTGGGCGTACCAGCACGGTGACCGGCCCGTCGGACACGGCACCGGTGACCGGCACGAGGCCCAGCGCGGTCCGCGCGGCACCCTGCTCGACAACCGCCGGCAGCAGCACCGCGTCGCCGACGAACTCGGCCACCCAGGGGTTGGCCGGCTCGCGGTACACCGTGGTCGGCGCACCGGCCTGCACCACCCACCCGTCGCGCAGCACCACCACCTGGTCGGCCACCGACAGCGCCTCGCCCTGATCGTGGGTGACAAGTACACCTGTCGCGCCGTCGGTCCGCAGCGCGTCGCGTACGTCGTGGCGCAGCCCGGCGCGCAGCCCCGCGTCGAGGGCACTGAACGGCTCGTCCAGCAGCACCACCGACGGTCTGGGAGCCAGGGCGCGGGCCACCGCCACCCGCTGCTGCTGCCCACCGGAGAGTTGATGCGGCATGCGGCCGCCGTACCCGGCGAGCCCGACCAGGGCCAGTACCTCCTCGACTCGGTCGGAACGGCGGGTGACCCGGTCAAGGCCGTAGCCGACGTTGTCCGCCACGCTCAGGTGTGGGAAGAGGGCACCCTCCTGAGGCACCACCGCGATGTTGCGCCGATGCGTCGGCAGGTGCCGGCCCCCGCCGGCCACCAGGGCACCGTCGATGCGGATCTCCCCGGCGTCCAACCGCTCGAAGCCGGCCAGGCAGCGCAGCAGGGTGGTCTTACCGCAGCCCGACGGGCCGAGGACGGCAGTCAGCTCTCCCGACGGTACGCGGAGGTCCACCCCGGCCAGGGCGGTCACCCGTCCGTACCGCTTGATCACGCCACTGACCACGACCTCGCTCATGCCGGCTCTCCGCTCCGCTGCGTACCGGCCCGCAGCACCGGCGCGCTGTGTCGATGATTCGCTCGCTGAGGCTCGTTCATGCCCGCTTCTCCTTGTCGAGCAGCCCGCTGCGGGCGACCAGCAGCCAGGTGGGCACGGCCGAGATCACCACAAGCAACACGGCGTAGGGCGCCGCCGCGGCGTATGCGCCGACCGCTGTGCTGGTCCACAACTCGGTCGCCAGGGTGTCCGTGCCGGTGGGCCGCAGCAGCAGGGTGGCGGGTAGCTCCTTCATGCCGGTCAGGAAAACCAGCGCGGCACCGGCACCGATGCCCGGCAGGATCAGCGGCAGGGTCACCGTCCGCAGGACCGTCCACGGCCCACGACCGAGGGAGCGTGCCACCTCCTCCAGCCGGGCGGGGGACTGGGCGGCGGCGCTGGCCACCGCACCGACCGCCAGCGGCAGGAACAGCGTGGCGTACGCCAGGGCCAGCATCCACCGCGTCTGATAGAGCGGGTACGCCACGTTGATGCCGAAGAAGATCAGGGAGAGCCCGATGACGACACCGGGTAGCGCGTGGCCGAGGTACGCCAACCGGTCCAATGCGGTTGTCAGCGGGCTCGGCGCACGGGCCGCGAGCAGGCCGAGGGGCAGCGCCAGCAGCATGGTCAACGCGGCACCGGCAAGCGACACGGTCAGGGAGTTCCCGGCGGCGGCGAGCACCTCGGGGAGCGCCCCCGGACGGGACGTGCCGGCGGCGAGTCGCCGCCCCAGGCTGGCCGCCGGCACACCGAGCGCCAGTACCGCGACAACTACCAGGGCTGCCATGGCCGGCCAGCGAGCCGGACCGAGCGACAGCCGGGACGCTGGACGGCGCGCGCCGGAAAGCCGCGCGTACCGGGCACCGCGACGGCGGGTGATGGTCTCGCCGCCCAGCAGCAGCACGGTCAGCGCGACGAGCACGCTGGAGAGCACAAGCGCTCCGGTGCGGTCGAAGCCCAGATCGAAGGCGACGAAGATGGCTCGGGTGAAGGTCTCCGCGCGCAGGATGGAAACCGCGCCGAAGTCGGAGAGCACGTAGAGCGCGACAAGCAACGCCCCGGCGGCGGTGGCCGGCCGGACCTGCCGCAACGTCACGGCGGTGAAGGTCCGCCATCCGCTGCGCCCCAGCGACCGGGAGACCTCCTCCTGGGCCGGGTCCGCGCCGCGCAGCGCGGCTGCCACAGGTAGCAGCACGTACGGGTAGGAGCAGAGTGTGAGCACCAGGGCCGCCGGCCAGAAGCCCTCCAGTCGGGGTGCCGTCGAGAGCCAGGCGAAGGCGGCGATGTAGGTGGGGACCGCCAGCGGCAGCGCCGCCAGCACGGCGAAGAGTCGCCGTGCGGGAAGGTCGGTGCGAGTGACCAGGAAGGCGGTGCCGACCCCGAGTAGGACGCAGGCGACGGTGACCACGCCGGCCAGGCCGAGGCTGCGCAGGGCGAGCAGGCCGACCCGCTCGGTCCAGAGTTCGGCGGCGATCCGGTCCGTGCCGGCCTCCGCGGTGCGTACCGCGAGATAGACGAGCGGGATCAGGGCGACGGCCACCGCAGCGGTGGAGGCGGCCAGCAGCGCCGGGCGGGGGGCCAGTTTCCGCAGCCGGCTGGAGACGACCGACAGGGCCGTCCCGGTGGCGGGCGGCCCTGCGGTGGTCGGCGGAGCGGTCAGGGGACCAGCCCCGAATTCTTGATCATGGTGACGGTGGCGTCCAGCGTGTCCAGGTCGTTCAGGTCGACCTCGGGCACTGACAGGTCGGCCAGCGGTGGCACGTACGCCGGCCCCGGCACGCCGCCGATCACCGGGTATTCGAACGTCTGCTCGGCGAAGTAGGTCTGCGACTCCTGGCCGAGCAGGAAGTCCACGAAACGCTGCACGTCCGGGTCGGACGCAGCGCGGTTGAGCACACCGACGCCGGCCACGTTGACAAGCGCGCCGGTGTCGCCGCCGGGGAAGAAGTGCAGCTTGGCCTTGAGCGCCTCCGGGGTGGTGCCCTGTTCCTTGGCGATTTCCCCGAGGTAGTAGTGGTTGACCAGGCCGACTGCGACAATGCCGCTGTTCACGTCCTCGACGATCTTGCCGTTGCCATCGCGGATCTGCGGGTCGTTGGCCTGGAGCCCGGCCAGGAACTCCTCGGCTCGGGCGTCACCGTGCTGCACCCGGATCGCGGTGACGAACGCCTGGAACGAGGCGTTGGTCGGGGCGAGGGCGACCTTGCCCTTCCAGGCCGGGTCGACCAGGTCGAAGACGGACTTCGGCAGCTGGTCGGCCGGGACCAGGTCCGGGTTGTAGATCAGGACCCGCGCCCGGGCGCTCACGCCGACCCACTGGTTGGTGCCGGCCCGGTAGGTCTGCGGCACCTTCGACGTGGTCGCCTCGGGCAGCGTGCTGAACATGCCGCGCTTGGCGACGGTGCCGAGGGCACCGGCGTCCTGAGCGAAGAACACGTCGGCCGGCGACCTGTCGCCCTCCTCGACCAACTGGGCGGCGAGCTGCGCGGTGCTGGCGTACCGGGGCTGCACGGCGATGCCGGTCTGCGCGGTGAACTTCTCCAGCAACGGCTTGACCAACTGCTCACTGCGCCCGCTGTAGACGGTGATCTGCTTGTCGCCCTGATCGCCGGAACCGGCTTCGTCCTCCCCACCGGATCCACAGGCGGCCAGGCCGAGGACGAGCAGGCTGGCGGTGAGTAGCGCGCTGGTGGCGTGGCGGGTGCTTGGCACGGTGAACCCCTCTTCCGGTCTGGACGACCGGAGGGAAGTTAGCACAGCCTAACCTCACTTCGACATCGGGTGGGTGGCGGATCACTGTCAACCCTCGACGGACAGGCAGGATGAGGGCATGACGCTCGCACTGCCCATTGACCCGGAGGCGAACCGGCTGCTGGCCCGCGATCCGTTGGCCCTGCTCGTCGGCATGGTGCTCGACCAGCAGGTCTCGATGGAGAAGGCGTTCTCCTCGCCGTACGTGCTGGCCCAGCGGCTCGGACACGACCTGGACGCCCGGGAGTTGGCCGACTTCGATCCGGAGGCCCTGGTGGCCATCTTCGCCGAGCCGCCCGCGCTGCACCGCTTTCCCAAGGCGATGGCGGCCCGTGTACAGGAGGTGTGCCGGGTGCTGGTCGAGCGCTACGACGGCGAAGCCGCCCGGCTCTGGGCGGACCCGGACGACGGCCGCGAGCTGCTCGGGCGGCTCACCGCCCTGCCCGGATTCGGTCGGCAGAAGGCCCAGATCTTCCTCGCGCTGCTCGGTAAGCGGTTCGGGGTCCAGCCGCCGGGTTGGCAGGAGGCGGCCGGCCACTACGGCGATCCCGAGGCCCACCGGTCCGTCGCCGATGTGACCGATGCCGAGTCACTGCGCCTGGTTCGGGAGTACAAACAGCAGATGAAGGCGGCGGCGAAGGCGAGCACGCGCGGAGACTGACCGGACCGCCTCCGACGATGGCAGGGGGGCGACCGATGGCGCAGCGGGGCGGTGCGCTGCTGCGTGGGGGAACCGGATCGTCGCGGGCCACCTTCCTGGAGCTCTTTCTCGACCTGGCCTTCGTCTTCGCGCTGACCCGGGTCTCGGTCCGATACATCGACGAAATCGAGCACGGGCTGACCGTGCTGGGCTTCCTGGAGACCCTGATCCTGTTCCTCGCCCTGTGGCACGTCTGGACGTTGATCACCTGGGTCACCAGCCGGTACGACCCGGACACCCTGACGATCCAGTTCGTCGTGGTCGCGACCATGTTCGGCGGCCTGGTGATGGCCGTCACCCTGCCCCGGGCCTTCGAGGAGCGGGCGCTGGCGTTCGTCGTGGCCTACCTGGTGACGGTGATCGGCCGCCCGCTGCTGATCGCCGCCGTGCTGGGTCGACATCCGCGCCGTACCGTGCCGTGGCGGCTGGCCGCCTGGGCGGCGGTGTCGGGGGTGTTCTGGTTGGCCGGTGCGCTCGGGCCCGCCGGCCTGCGGTTCGGGCTGTGGGTGCTGGCCATCACCATCGACCTGGCCGGTTACCTGCTGGGTTGGCCGGTGCCCGGGCTGGGGCGGGCGCCGGTCTCGGCCTGGCGGATCGCCGGCGAGCACATGGCGGAGCGCTACCAGCAGATCTTTCTCATCGCGCTGGGCGAGACGATCCTGGTCATCGGGATCACCTACAGCGGCGAGGGATTCGGTTGGCTGGCGGCGACGGCCTTCACGGTTGCCTTCCTCACCACCGCGTTGCTCTGGCGGATCTACTTCCACCGAGCCGGTCACCTGCTGGTCGAGGCGCTGCGGATGGCCCGGTCGCCCGGTCGGCTCGGCGCGTCCGCCTCCACCACGCACCTGGTCATGGTGCTCGGCGTGCTGCTCACCGGAGTGGGTTACGAGTTGGTCATCGTGAAGCCGTTCGACCGGGTCGAGCCGGCCTGGCTGATCTTCGTCGTCGGCGGGCCGGTCCTGTTTCTGCTGGGGCGGGCCCGGTTCGAGTACGAGATCTTCGCCCGGGTCTCCCGCCGACGGGTGCTGACGGTGCTGGCGTTGGTCGGGTCCGCTCCGCTGCTCCTGCTCGGAACGCCGATGCTTGCGCTGTCGGTGGTCGCCGGTGGGTTGGCCATGATGGCCCTCGTGGACGGGTTGCACGCCCGTCACCAGCCCACTGAACCGCCGGCATCGCCGTTGGACCGCGCGGACCCCGGTCAGAGCGGCTTCCCGACCTGACGCGCGTCACGGCCGCCGCGAGGGGCCCGCTCGTGGACCGCCGGACGGCGATCCCGTCAGGCGGCGCTCGGATGGGCGAGGGACGCGATGGCCCGCCGGACGTCGGCCAGCGAGACGGTCGCCGAGTCGTCCAGGTCGGCCAGGCCCGCCTCGATCCACTGCCGCATCAGCGTCGTCACGCCGATGCCCCGGGCGTCCGCGGCGGCCCGGACCCGTTCGTACGTCTCCAGCGGCAGCCGGACCGACCGGCTGACCATCGGAGTCTCGGTGTCGGGGGTGGGCAGCCCCACCGCCTGGCTCTCGTCGATCAGATCGGCGATCCGGTCGCCGCCGCCGTGGAACTGCTTGATCGCGTCGTGACGGTCCATCGTCACCGCCTCCTCGTCTCCGGAGAATTCCGTACGGCCTCGTCGTAGCGTTTGGCCTCGACGTCGCTCAACTCGCGGGCGGAGAGGACGTCCCAGTCGTTGTCGGCGCCGTCGGTCTCGGCGAGCAGCACGGCCACCCGGCGTCCGCGGGCGGTCGGGGCGTAGACCACCATCACGTCGTCGCCGAGGTGGCGGATCACCCGCCGGCCGCTGTGCAGCGCCTCCCAGACTTCCCCCGGCGTGACGTCGTAGACCCGCAGATTGGCCAGCGCCTCGTCGGTGAAGCTGAACCTGCTGCCCACGCGGCCGAGCGTACCACGCGCGTAACACGAATTTCGGAGGCGACGAACCTCGTCGCTCGCCCGGTCCGGGTGACAGGATGGAGTGCGACCCCTCCGGAGGAGGTACCACGGGTGAAGCGTCAGGCGTACCAGCCGATCCTCATCACCGACGCCTCCCGCAGCCAGGATGATCAACTGACCAGCCGGCAGCGGCGTTACGTCGTGATGATGGGTGTCCGCGTCGCCTGCGTGATCGTCGGCGCGATCCTGGTCGGCGTCCGGGCACCACTGCTCTGGCTCTGGCTGCCCCTGGTCGCGCTGGGCATGGTGCTCATCCCGTGGCTCGCGGTACTGCTGGCCAACGACCGGCCGCCCAAGGAGCGCCACCGCCTCGCCAACCGCTTCTCCTCGCGGTCGGCCACCGAGGCGGCGCCGCCCCCGATGAGCCTCGCCGCCGAGGAGCGGCCACACAAGATCATCGACGCCGAGCCCTGACCCGCCCGGGGACGGCTCAACGGGCCGGTCGGGCACCGACCTGCGCCACCGCTGCGGCACCGAGATCGGCGGCCCGGGCCAGAGCGGCATCGGGCGTCGCCCCGGCCAGCCAGGCGCCCAGCAGGCCCGCCGCGAAGGCGTCACCCGCCCCGGTCACGTCCCGCACCGCCACCCGACGCGCGGAAGAGGTGACGACGGTGTGGTCCCGGTCGACCCAGACCGCGCCGGCACCGCCGCGCTTGACCACCACCCGGCGGGCCACGGCGACCAGGGCCCGTCCCTGTGCCGCCGGTTCCACCCCACCAGCCAGCACGGTGGCCTCGTCGACGTTCACCAGCAGCAGGTCGACCTCGCGTATCCAGTCCAGAAAGGCCGCCGTCCCGGCTGCCCGCAGCGGTGCCGCGGAGGCCGCGTCGACACTTGTGGTGAGGCCGCGCTCGCGAGCGCCGGTCAGCGCCCGCAGCCCGGCCGGTCGGGAGTCCGCGTCCAGCAGGGCGTACCCGGACAGGTGCAGATGGCTGGCGTCCGGCGCACCGGCCAGCGCCGCGTCCACGTGGTCGGGACGCAGCCGTACGTTCGCTCCGCGCTCGGTGATCATCGTGCGTTCGTCGCCGGCCGTCAGCACGATCACCGTGCCGGTGGCGGCCCCGGCGATCCGCTGCACCGCGCAGTCGACCCCGGCGTCGGTCAACTCCGCCACCCGGTCGCGGCCGGCGCCATCGTCGCCGACCGCGCCCACCAGGGTCACCGGTACCCCCTGGGCGGCCAGCCAGGACGCGGTGTTGGCCGCCTGCCCGCCCCCGGTGGACCTGATCACCGCCGGGGTGTCGGAGCCGGGTGCCAACGGGCCGGAGAGCACCGCCACCACGTCCGTGACCACGTCGCCGACGACCAGGACGCGGCCGGTGTCGCCGCGACCCACCCCGCCCGACCCGCCGCTGCGCCCGGTCACGCCGACGCGTCGGCCCGGCGCTGGGCGGCGGCGACCGCGATCCGGGCGGCCAGGTCGGCGTTGCGCAGGATGATCCGGACGTTGACCGCCAGGCTGGCACCCTGCGTCGCGGAGTGGAAGTGGGCCAGCAGGTACGGCGTGACGGCCTTGCCGGTCACCCCGTCGCGCTCCAGCAGGGCGAGACCCTCGGTGAGCGTACGGTCGTGCAGGTCCGGGTCGAGCTGCTCGTCGGTGGGCAGCGGGTTGGCGACGATCAGCCCGCTGTGGTGTGCACGGTGCTGCTCGCGGGCGGCCAGCACGTCGGCGATCAGCTCGGGGGAGTCGACCGACCAGTCCAGGTCGAAGCCGCTGTCGGTGATGAAGAAACCCGGAAACCGGCGGGTCCGGTAGCCCACCACGGCCACCCCCAGGGTCTCCAGTCGCTCCAGGGTGGCGCCCACGTCGAGGATCGACTTCACCCCGGCACAGACCACCGCGATCGGCGTACGCGCCAGGGTGACCAGGTCGGCGGACTCGTCGAAGGTCTGCGCTGCCTCACGGTGCACCCCGCCCAGCCCGCCGGTGGCGAACACCCCGATGCCCGCCGCGGCCGCCACGGCACTGGTCGCGGCCACGGTGGTCGCACCGTCCGCGCCGGTTGCGGCGGCCACCGCGAGATCGCGTACGGAGAGTTTGGTCACCCCGTCGGCGGTGGCCAGCCGGGTCAGCTCGGCGTCGTCGAGTCCGACCACGAGTTCGCCGGCGATCATGCCGATGGTGGCCGGCACCGCTCCGGCGTCCCGGACGGCCTGTTCGATCTGCCGGGCCACCCGGAGATTGTCCGGCCGGGGCAGGCCGTGCGAGACGATGGTGCTCTCCAGAGCGACCACGGGCCCCTGCTCGCGCAGTGCCCGGGCCACCTCGGTGCCGTAGCGAAGATGAAAGTCGGTCACAATCGCTCACCGTACGCCCGCCACACCGGTCACCTCAGGTGGACCGGGTGAGGGTGACCTGCCAGACTTGTCGGTTGGAGGTGCAGACGTGAATACACAGGTCCTCGAACGTCCCGAGCTCAAGGACGCCGACACCGGTCCGGAAATGTTCCACTACGTCCGGAAGGAAAAGATCGCCGAAAGTGCCGTCATGGGCACCTTTGTCGTGGCGCTGTGCGGGGAAAAATTTCCGGTGACGAAGACGCCCAAACCGGGTTCGCCGGTCTGCCCGAAGTGCAAGGAGATCTACGACTCGTACCGCGAGTGACGCCCTCGGCCCGCGCGGCGGGCCGCGTAACCTGCGGCGGTGACCACCTCCACCGCCCTGCTCCTGGCTGACCTGGCCGGAGTCGCGGTCTTCGCCGCCTCGGGCGCCTCCGCGGCGGTGGCCAAACGGCTCGACCTCTTCGGCGTGGTCTTCGTCGGCTTCGTCGCCTCCCTCGGCGGCGGAATCGTGCGGGACCTGGTCATCGACGAGGTCCCACCGCTGGCCTTCGCCGACTGGCGCTACGCGGGCACCGCCGCCGTCACCGCCGGGTCGATCTTCTGGCTGCATCCGCAGTTCGCCCGGCTGCGCACCACCGTCCTGGTGCTGGACGCGGCCGGGCTCGGCCTGTTCACCGTCGCCGGCACCCTCAAGGCCCTCGACGCCCAGGTCCCGGCGGTCGGCGCCTGCCTGATCGGCATGATCACCGCGATCGGTGGCGGACTCGTCCGCGACCTGCTGACCGGCGAGATCCCGGTGGTACTGCGGCGGGAGATCTACGCCGTCGCGTCGCTCGTCGGTTCGATCGTGGTGGTGCTCCTGTACGGCCTCGGCCACACCGGGCCGATCCCGCTCACCGCCGCCGTCGTGCTGGTCTTCGGCGTACGCCTGGTGGCCCTGCGTCGGCGCTGGTCGGCGCCGGTGGCGACGTTGCGACCGCCGCGCACCGGCCTGCCGGGGCCGCCAACGGAGTGAGCACTCAGTGGCGCACGGCACCCGGTGACCGGTGTGGCGTCGCATGGGCAGCCCGGCGGCTGCTGGTTATGCTGAGTCGGCCTTCGCGGCTCGGCTGCGCGGAGGCATTTTCGTGGGGCGACCGCCGTGCCCCTCGGCCCGGGTCCGCCGGCCTGCGGCCGGGACATCCTGTGGCCGGAGAGGAGCGAACGCGTGGCAGTCCGGACGCCGGCGCTCGAGACGTTCCCGCCCCTGCGCGCCTGGCAGCGCAAGGCTCTGGTGGAGTACCTGCGCCGTCGGGCTGAGGACTTCACCGCGGTCGCCACCCCGGGGGCCGGAAAGACCACCTTCGCCCTGCGGATCGCCGCCGAACTGCTCGCCGACGGCAGCGTCGAGGCGGTCACCGTGGTCGCGCCGACCGAGCACCTGAAGACGCAGTGGGCGGAGGCGGCGGCCCGGGTGGGCATCCAACTCGACGCCGCGTTCCGCAACGCCGACCTGCACTCCTCGGCGGACTTCCACGGCGCCGTGGTCACCTACGCACAGGTCGGGATGGCACCACAGGTGCACCGGCGGCGCACCATGACCCGACGGACCCTGGTGATCCTCGACGAGATCCACCACGCCGGTGACTCGCGTACCTGGGGTGACGGGGTGAAGGCGGCCTTCGAGCCCGCGGTGCGCCGACTGATGCTGACCGGTACCCCGTTCCGGTCCGACGACAACCCCATCCCGTTCGTCGGCTACGAGCGGGGCGGCGACGGCCTGCTACGCTCCCGGGCCGACTCGGTTTACGGCTACAGCGACGCACTGCGCGACGGCGTGGTGCGGCCGGTGCTGTTCCTGGCGTACTCGGGGGAGACCCGGTGGCGGACCAACGCCGGTGAGGAACTGGCGGCCCGGCTGGGCGAGCCGATGACGCAGGATCTCATCGCCCAGGCGTGGCGTACCGCCCTGGACCCGGCCGGTGACTGGATGCCCCAGGTGCTGCGGGCGGCCGATGCCCGGCTGACCGTGCTGCGGGAGGCGGGCATGCCCGATGCGGGGGGCCTCGTCATCGCCAGCGACCAGCAGGCCGCCCGCTCGTACGCCAAGCTCATCGAGCAGGTCACCGGGGAGCGGGCGGCCGTCGTACTCTCCGACGACGTGGGCGCTTCGGCGCGGATCGCGACGTTCGCGGCGTCCGAACAACGGTGGCTGGTCGCGGTGCGAATGGTGTCCGAAGGCGTCGACATCCCTCGGCTGGCCGTCGGCGTGTACGCGACAAGTGCCAGCACCCCGCTGTACTTCGCGCAGGCGATCGGACGTTTCGTCCGGGCCCGGCGCCCGGGGGAGACCGCGTCGGTCTTCCTGCCCAGCGTGCCGCACCTGCTCGGGCTGGCCAGCGAGATGGAGGCCGAGCGGGACCACGTGCTCGGCAAACCCAAGGACCGCGAGGGCTTCGACGACGAACTGCTGGACCGGGCCCAGCGCGATGAGCAGGCCAGCGGTGAACTGGAAAAGCGTTTCGCCGCGCTGTCCGCCACCGCCGAGCTCGATCAGGTGATCTTCGACGGCGCCTCGTTCGGCACGGCGGCCCAGGCCGGCACCCCCGAGGAGGAGGAGTACCTGGGCCTGCCCGGGCTGCTCACCTCGGATCAGGTGGCGTCGTTGCTCGCCAAGCGGCAGGCCGATCAGCTCGCCGCCCAGCGACGTCGGGCGACCGAGCGGAGGACGGAATCCGCGGCGCCCGCGTCCGCTCCGCCGGCACCGATGAGCGCCGCCCAGCGTCGGGTGGCACTGCGTCGCCAGCTCAACGCCCTGGTCGCGGCCCAGCACCACCGCACCGGCCAGCCCCACGGCAAGATCCACGCCGAGCTGCGCCGCATCTGCGGCGGCCCACCCAGCGCCCAGGCCACCATCGAGCAACTCGAAGAACGCATAGCCACCGTCCAAACCCTCTAACCCACCCCACCCACCCACCCCACCCACCCCGGGGGTTGATCAAGAAGTTTTGGTCACCGCCGCGCGTTTTCTCGACGCAAACTTCTTGATCAACGCGGGTGGGTGGGGGTTGGTGGGGTGGGGGTGGTGCGGGTGTGCGAAAAGCCGGCCGGAGACATCCTGTGGATGTCTCCGGCCGGCTTATGTCGGGTTTGCTGAGCCCTCAGTTGGCCATCAGGTCAGCGCCGCGCCAGGTGAACTCCGGGTCCGTCGCGTACCGTACGGTGATCTTGACGAGATCCTCGGCGTACTTGTTGGCGTGGTGCCCACAGAACACCAGCTCGCTGCCACCCGACAGGGTGATCCGGAGCTTGCCAGCAGCATTGCAGCGGTCGCACCGTTCATCGGCGGCCGGGGGGCTCACCGTCTCGGGCGGCGGCGTGAGGGTCGGGGTCATCGCCTTCCTCCTCTGGTCGTCACCGATGAACACTCTCTTCGGTCTTGGTCACCTATCGTGCAACATCCTTGCCGGGCCTCGCCTTCCCTGTGTGCCCGCGGGGGACCGAGGTCACACCTGGCACGGACAGTGTGCCGTGCACCCAGGGTGCCACGTCAACGATCACATTCGTGCAACCACCTGATCACCATCCGACGTTGTACGCCAAGTGGTCAAAACGGCACGATCGGTTGACTGATGCTGATCAGTCGAGGTAGTCGCGGAGAACCTGGGAACGGGAAGGGTGCCGAAGCTTGGACATCGTCTTGGACTCGATCTGCCGGATCCGCTCGCGGGTCACTCCGTAGACCTGACCGATCTCGTCCAGGGTACGCGGCTGGCCGTCGGTGAGCCCGAACCGGAGACGCACCACACCCGCCTCACGCTCGGACAACGTCTGCAGCACCTGCTGGAGTTGGTCCTGAAGCAGAGAGAACGAGACCGCGTCGACGGCGACCACCGCCTCCGAGTCCTCGATGAAGTCACCGAGCTGACTGTCGCCCTCGTCACCGATGGTCTGGTCGAGCGAGATGGGCTCCCGGGCGTACTGCTGGATCTCCAGCACCTTCTCCGGTGTGATGTCCATCTCCTTGGCCAACTCCTCCGGCGTGGGCTCGCGGCCCAGATCCTGGAGCAGCTCGCGCTGGATCCGACCCAGCTTGTTGATCACCTCGACCATGTGGACGGGGATGCGGATGGTGCGGGCCTGGTCGGCCATGGCGCGGGTGATGGCCTGTCGGATCCACCAGGTGGCGTAGGTGGAGAACTTGTAGCCCTTGGTGTAGTCGAACTTCTCGACGGCGCGGATGAGGCCGAGGTTGCCTTCCTGGATGAGGTCGAGGAAGGCCATGCCCCGGCCGGTGTACCGCTTGGCCAGCGAAACGACCAGGCGGAGGTTCGCCTCCAGCAGGTGGTTCTTGGCCCGCTCGCCGTCCCGGGAGATCCACAGCAGGTCGCGCTGCATGTCCCGGACGAGCTTCTCCTCGCCGTCGTCGGCGGCCCGCAGACGCTCCGCGGCGTAGAGCCCGGCCTCGATCCGCTTGGCCAGCTCCACCTCCTGCTCGGCGTTCAGCAGCGGAACCTTGCCGATCTGCTTGAGGTACGCCCGGACCGAGTCCGCCGAGGCGGTCAGCTCGGCGTCCCGACGCGCCTGCTTGAGCGCCTCGGACTCCTCGTCGTCCCACTCGAAGTCGTTGTCGGTGGCGGAGTTCGCCGCGTCGGTCGCGGCGGCCTGGGCCAGCTCCGCCGGCTCCTCGACCACGACGTCCTCGATCTCGGCGGCGAGTTCCTCGGGATTGACCTCGCCCTCGGCGGCCTCGCCCTCGGCGCCCTTGGCCGGTTTCGCCGCGCCCGCCGCAGCGGCCACGGTGGCCTTGGTGGCCCGGGTGGACTTCTTGGCCGGCGCGGCGGCCTTGGCGGCCACTCCCGCGGTGGTGCCGGCGGCCTTGCGCGAGGTCGCCTTCCGCGGTGCCGGCGCCGGTGCCTCCTCGGCCGCAGGTGCCTGCTTCGGGGCGGGCGCGGCCGCCTTCTTGGTGGTCTTGGCGGTGGTGGCTCGGGACGCGGGGGTGGCGGACCGGGCGGCGGCGACCCGTCGGCGGGTGCTGGCCGAGCCGTCGACCACGACGGTCACCCCGGCCTCGGAGAGCGCCCGCAGGATCTTCTTGGCCTGGGCCGGAGTCACCTCGGCGGACTCGACGGTGCGCGCGAGCTGGGCCGACGTGAGCTGGCCGCCAGCGCTCTGCGCGTGGGCGATCAAGGTGTCGGTGAGCGAGCGAACGTCGGCGCCGGTCTGGCGGGGTTCTGTCACGAATGACCTTCCGGAGGCGAAGAGCGAGCACGGCCGGGTTCGTCCGACGCAGCGTGGGGCACCGCGCCGGGCGATGTGGTTGAGGAACCCCCGTGTCCCGGGCCGGCCGGTTGTCGGGCGGTCCGTGGCGCGTGGGCAGGGGTGAATTGTAACGCCGTCTGCGGCGATCATCCTGCGCCGCACGGCTGATCGGCGGTCGGGACCGCCGATTCGGTGCGCTTTTGGACTTTGTAAGGATGATACCCGCGCGGAAGCCGGATACCTGGCCGTGCGGGAAGGGGACGGACATGGAGCGCTCGGCGCCACCGCCACCGCAGCTGCTGGAGATCGCGATCGAGGTGGCCCGGGGCGCGGCGGCCACCGCGTACCGGATGCGCACCGAGGGCGTCTCGGTCGCGGCGACCAAGAGCACCGTCACCGACGTGGTGACCGCGGCCGACCGGGCCGTGGAGCGCCAGATCACCGCCGAGCTGCGCCGGCTGCGGCCGGACGACGCCGTGCTGGGCGAGGAGTACGGCGCCGCGATGCGTGGCGACGGCCCCCGGCCCCGGGTGCGGTGGATCGTCGACCCGATCGACGGCACCGTCAACTACCTGTACGGCCTGACGCACTGTGGCGTGTCGATCGCCGCGGAGGTGGACGGCGAGGTAGTGGCGGGTGTGGTGCGCAACATCCACACCGGCGAGGAGTGGACCGCTACCGTCGGCGGGGGAGCCTGGCGCGAGGGTCGACGGTTGCACTGCTCCACCGAGACCGATCTCGGTCAGGCGCTGGTGGTCACCGGCTTCGGCTACGACGCCGCCCGCCGGGTCCACCAGGCCCGGGTGCTGGCCGAACTGATCCCGCACGTACGCGACATCCGCCGCCTCGGCGCCGCCGCCGTCGATCTCTGCCTGGTCGCCGAGGGGCGGGCCGATGCCTTCTATGAGAAGGGCCTGGCCGTCTGGGACCAGGCCGCCGGTGCGCTGGTGGCCACCGAGGCCGGCCTGCGCGTCGGCGGGCTCAAGGGGCTGGCCCCCGGGCCGGAGATGGTCATCGCCGCGCCGCCGACACTGTTCGACGCGCTGCACGAGCACCTGGCCGCGTTGGACGCCTCCGGCGGCCCCTGACGCCGCCTGGTGCCCGGTCAGCAGCCGGAGCGGGAGGGGCGCGACGCTGGCTACCGTCGTTGGCCGTCAGGCGCCGCAGCGGCGCGCTGGCTGCCGTCGACGGACGCCGCCGGCGTCTGTCCGGAGCCGCAGCATCGGTGCCCCGGAGGTCCACTGCCGGCCGACAGCGGGCCGACGGTCAGTTGTCGACCGGCATCGGGCAGGAACCGGGCGGGGCGACCGGGGCGCCGAGGTCGCCAAGCGACTGGTTGACCTCGGTGATGGTGGCCAACTGCTGGAAGTTGGCGCCCAGGACCACGTCGACGATGTCGTCCTCGCGCTTGGGGTTGTACTCCAGCTCGGCGTCGCCGAGGAAGTACGCCCGCAGCAGGTGCGCCGAGCCGACCCCCTTCGGGCCGTAACGCAGGACCGCCACGTCGTCGATCTTCTTCTTCTGGGTGGCTTCCTTCTGCACCTGGAAGTCGCGGTTGCGGAAGTCGCCCCCGACGTCGGCGGCCAGGCCGGGGCGATCCGTGCCGTTGAGCACGTTGATCTTGACATCCTTGTGGTCGCGCAGGGTGACGTCGGCGCGTGGCCAGTCGTCCGGACAGCCCTCGCCGGCACCGGCGTTACTCTGGGTGTCCCTGACCAGGGCCACGACCACGAAGACCAGGGCGACCACCGCCAGCATGCCGACGACAACGAGTGCTCGCACTCGCGCAAAGCTCATCAGGGCACTCCCGGGCATCGGTGGGTGGCAGCGGCCGGCGATCGGGCCGTTCCGTCGGCCGTCGGGTACGCCGCTGAGGTTAACGGGTGTCCGACCGTCGCGTGGAAACAGTCCGACATGCCGGCGCGCCACCGGAGAACGGGGTAGTACTACCCCTATCTTCGTGTCGCCTGAGTCACATTGGGAACAACTTCCCGTGCAGGGGCGTACATCTCAGCCACGAGGGCGGTATACATGCCTCGCCCAAAGGGGGGGTAGGGTTCCGCGCTCGCCGGGGAGATCCTCTGGCGGTCTGGTCCGAGCGGTCGTCGGGTCAGGTGGCCGACACTAGCGGTGGCCGGCCAGCGGAACCGAAACAGCGTCGTCCGGCGTTACAACCGGAAGCGACAACATCGAAATGGGAGAGTGAAACCGATGGCCACCGACTACGACGCCCCGCGCCGCGACGAGGTCGATCTCGGCGAGGACAGCCTGGAAGAGCTCAAGGCCCGGCGCGTCGACTCGCAGTCGGGCGCCGTGGACGTCGACGAGGCAGAAGTGGCTGAGAGCTTCGAGTTGCCCGGCGCCGACCTTGCCGACGAGGAACTGACGGTCAAGGTGCTACCGATGCAGCAGGACGAGTTCCGCTGCGCCCGTTGCTTCCTGGTGCACCACCGTAGCCAGCTGGCGGTGGAACGCAACGGCGAGCTGATCTGCCGAGAGTGCGTCTGACCGCAGGGCGACGACCACGACCACGGCGGCGACTCCCGAGTGGAGTCGCCGCCGCCCGGCTCGGCGAGCGCCACGCCACACAACCTGGTTGACTCGGTAGCCATGAGCGAGCGAATCGGCCGGCTCGGCGCCTTGGTGCGGTCATGAGCGAGCACACCGGGCGTGCCGAGGATCCGGACGAGCTGGGGAAGACCGTCGCGGCGCTGACCGCCGACGACATCGAGCCGGCGAAACGACGTCAGCTGCTCACCCGGCTGGTCGGGCAGGCTCGGGCCCGGGGGATCGGCGAGCTGTTCAAGCCGAGGGCCGCGCTGCGCTGGATGGTGGACACGGTCGCGGAGATCGCCCCACACGTGCCGATCCGGGATCTGGCCACCCTGCGTCGGCACTTTCCCGGGCTGACCGACGAGGAACTGGCCGACCGGCTGGTCCGCAACGCGTCCCGGGCGACGGCGGGGGTCGGCGCTGCCGGCGGCGGAGCCTCGGCGGTGCAGTGGACGGTGACCCCGACCCTGCTGTCCGCCCCGGTACTGCTCGCCGCCGAGACGGTCGCGGTGGTGGCGGTGGAACTGAAGCTGACCGGCGAGCTGCACGAGGTCTACGGCGTACCGCTGCCGGCCGGCGGCACCGAACGGACGATCGCGTTGGTGCAGTCCTGGGCCAGCCAGCGCGGTGTCAACCCGATGGTGCCCGGCGTCGGCGTGGGCGCCGTGCTGGGCACGGCCGCCCGGAACGAGCTGCGGGACACCCTGCTCAAGCGGTTCGGCCGCAACCTCACCACGCTGGGCCCCTTCCTGACCGGAGCCGCGGTGGCGAGCTACCTGAACCGGCGGGCCACCCGGACGTTGGCCGACCAGCTCCGCGCCGACCTCCGCCGGCAGCGCCGCAGCCTGCCCGGCGTGCCGCCCGCTCCACCCGCCCTGCCCGGCCCGTCCTGACCGCCGGCCGGGGCGCTGGCAGCGGGGGCCCGGCGGTGAACGCCGCAGCGCCGATGACCGGCGACGGATCGGATCAGCGTGCCGCGTCCCGCGCGGCCAGCAGGGCTTCGGCCAGCTCGACCGGGTGTCGGGAACTGACCACCCAGAACGGCGTGGGGTCGGCCGGATCGTCCAGGACAACCTGGACGGCACCGGGGATCCACGGGCGCTGGACGACGAACGCCAACGGATCGGCGCCGACACCGAGCACCTCACGCCGACCCTCGGCGTCCAGCGCGATGGCGTCGGCGACGAACCGGACGGGCAGCCGGGCGTCGTCGACCCGCAGCTCTCCGTCGACCACCGCGACCCGGATCCTTCCCAGCCACGCCAGCCCGGCGACGACGGCCGGCAGCAGCACCGCGAACGGCACCCAGGCGCGTGCACCGCCCGCCCCCATCCACACCTCCACGGCGAGCAGGGCGGCGGCCGCGAGCCCGGCGAGCCACAACCACCAGGGCAGCCGCAGGCGCTCGGCGTACGCCGGGGGCGCCGAGACGGACGAAGGTGACGGTGACTGACTCACTCGTGCCAGGGTACGGCGCGGCGACCCCCGGGTACCGGGCAGGATGACAGGGTCACCCCCAGCGGAACGGACGAAAGAGGGACATCGTGACCGACGTGGTGCCCGTGCCGGTCCGGCGGCTCGATCCCGAGCTGCCGATGCCGGCGTACGCCCATCCCGGTGACGCCGGTGCCGACCTGGTGGCGGCCGCCGACGTGGAGCTGCCCCCCGGCGGTCGGGCGCTGGTGCCGACCGGCGTGGCGATCGCCCTGCCCGAGGGATACGTGGGCCTGGTCCATCCCCGATCGGGGCTCGCCGCCAGACTCGGCGTGACGGTGCTCAACGCGCCCGGTACGGTCGACGCCGGCTACCGGGGTGAGATCCTGGTCAACCTGATCAACCATGATCGGGCGGCGTCGGTGAAGATCTCCCGGGGCGACCGGATCGCGCAGCTGGTTGTGCAGCGGGTGGAACGGGCGATCTTCCAGCCGGTGGCCGAGCTACCCGCGTCCGGACGCGGGACCGGTGGACACGGCTCCACCGGCGGGCACGCCGGGCTGGTACCGCCGCCGGCCACGGACGGCGCGAACGGAATAGATGGCACCGTGAGTGCGAACAGCGGAGGTTGGACGCAGTGATCTTCTCCCGAAAGCGGGCCGCGGGACGGCACGCCCTTGACGAGCGGGCCACCAACGTGCCCGAGACCGCCGAGGACGCCCCGGCGGAGCCGGCGCGCGGGCCGTACGACGTCACCGAGGCGCCGGACGGGGTGCAGCGGCTCGATCTGGGCAGCCTGCAGATCCCGGCGGTGCCCGAGGTCGAGGTGCGGGTGCAGGCCGACCAGCAGGGGGTGGTCCAGCAGGTCGTGCTGGTGTACGGCCAGAGCGCCCTGCAACTCGGTGTCTTCGCCGCCCCGCGGTCCGAGGGGATCTGGGACGAGGTTCGTGAGGAGATCCGCCAGTCGCTGTTCGCCGACGGCGCCGCCGCGCAGGAGGTCATCGGTGAGTACGGCACGGAGCTGCACGCCCGGGTACGCACCGAGGACGGCCTGACCGATCTGCGCTTCGTCGGCGTCGACGGACCGCGCTGGATGGTCCGCGCCGTCTACCAGGGCGCTGCGGCCACCGATCCGGCCGCCGCCGGTCCGCTGGCCAGTTGTTTGGACGGGCTGGTCGTCGACCGGGGGGTGGAGGCCAAACCGGTACGTGAGCCGCTGCCGCTGCGGTTGCCACGCGAGGCGGGTGAGCAGGCCGCGGCGGCGGACGCCGCCACCGGGCCGGCCGACGCCGCGTCGGCGCCCGGAGGCCGCTGAGCGCTTCTCGGCGGCCCGGTGTCTCCGGGGCCGCCCGGGCACGGCCGGACGCGCTTCCGGTGCGCCGGCAGGGTCCGGTCCGGCGTACGCTGGCGGGTGCCGTTCCGGCAGTCGTCCGGCGACGGTGGCTTCCGGTGCCAGCCGGCCTGCGTGGAGAGGGTGACGCGGAACTCATGACCACCGACGAGGGTCGGGGTTCGCTGCGGCGGATGTTGCGACGGCTGACCGCGAGCGAGGCCGAGATCGAGGCGCAGCAGTTGCAGCGGGAGAGTGCCCGCTGTGGCGCGGTACCGGTGTTGCAGTGCGGACGGGGGCAGGTGGTCTCGGTCAGCGGCCGGCTGCGTACCGTCGTCTACACCCCTCGGACGAACCTGCCGGCGCTGGAAGCAGATCTCTACGACGGCAGTGACGTCGTGACCCTGGTCTGGCTCGGGCGGCGGCACATTGTCGGCATCGAGCCGGGACGGCACCTGACCGCCCGGGGGCGGATGGCGGTGCGCGACGACCGCAAGGTGATCTACAACCCGTACTACGAGCTGGAGCCGTCAAAGTGAACCTGCGGGCGTTGCGGATGGACAGCGGGCGATGACAACCGGACAGCACCCGGCGACCCAGCCGGAGACCGGGCCGGCGGACGAGGAGCGGCTGCCCACCGTCGCCGAGCAGATGGCCGACCAGCTCGGCGGCTGGCGAGGGTTGGCCGAGTCCAGCATCCCGGTGGTGGTCTTCGTGATCGCCAACATCGTCACCGACCTGCGGCCGGCCGTGATCGCCTCGGTGGCGGTGGCGGTGCTGATCGGTGGGCTGCGGCTGGCTCAGCGCCGGCCGGTGCGGCACGCGGTCAACGGACTGTTCGGCATCGGGATCGGCGCCGCCATCGCCTGGCGTACCGGCGATGCCCGCGACTTCTACCTGCCCGGGATCCTCTACGGCATCGGCTACGGCCTGGCCCTGCTGCTGTCGGCGGTGATCCGGCAACCGCTGGTCGGCTGGATCTGGTCGGTGCTGGTGGCCAAGGGCAGTTCGCAGTGGCGCGACGATCCCCTGCTGGTCCGCACCTTCACCCGGCTGACCGTGCTGTGGGGAGTGGTGTGGCTGGCCAAGGTGGGCGTGCAGGCCGGCATCTACCTGGCCGCCCGCCGGTTCGACCAGCTCGGCGACGAGGTCGCCGCCGCGGACATGGAGACCGCCCTCGGGGTGGCGCGGCTGGCCCTGGGCTACCCGCCGTACGTGCTGCTGTTGCTGATCACGGTCTGGACGGTGCGCCGGGTGACCCGTGCGCGCCAACCGGAGCCGCTGACGAGCTGAGCCGCTGCGGTCGAAGCTGCGGCACTAGCGTGATTCGCGGGTGCGTTCGACGCTGTCCGGGCCGAGCACCACGGCCCGTACGGCATCCTCCACCTCGGCGGTGCAGACGAAGACCAGCTCGTCGCCGGCTTCGAGCGGGTCGTCCGGGCTGGGCACCAGGACGCGCTTGCCGCGCAGGATCGCCACCAGCGCGGAGTCCCGGGGCAGCGGCACCTCGCGCAGCGGGCGCCCGACATAGGGCGCGGTCGGCGGCAAGGTGATCTCGACCAGGTTCGCCTCGCCCTGCCGGAACGTCATCAGGCGGACCAGGTCACCGACGGTCACCGCCTCCTCAACCAGCGCGGCCATCACCCGTGGCTTGCTGACCGCCACGTCCACGCCCCACTGCTCGGTGAACAGCCACTCGTTCTCGGCCCGGTTGACCCGGGCAACCACCCGGGGCACCGCGAACTCGGTCTTTGCCAGCAGCGAGACCACGAGGTTGACCTTGTCGTCGCCGGTGGCCGCGACCACCACGTCGCAGCCGGCCAGTTCGGCCTCCTCCAGGCTGGCCAGCTCGCAGGCGTCGGCCAGCACCCACTCCGCGTCCGGCACCCGGGCCGGACGCAGCATCCGGGGCTGCCGCTCGATGAGCATCACCTGGTGGCCGTTCTCGATCAGCTCCTGCGCGATGGAGCGGCCCACGTTCCCGGCACCGGCGATGGCGACCCGCATGATCACTGCCCCCCTTCCGGCGTCGCCGCCACGGATGTGACCGCCGCCACCATGTCGTCGGTGACCAGCATGAAGACCTGGTCACCCTCCTGCACGACGCTGGACGCGGTGGGCAGCGTGCCGATGCCGAAACGGATCAGGTACGCCACCCGAGCACCGGTCGCCTCCTCCAGGGCCCGCACCGGGCGGCCGATCCAGTCCTTGTGCACCGGCACCTCGATGATCGAGACGGTGCTTGTCGGATCGCGGAAGATCTCCACGTTGCCCTCGGGCAGCAGGTGCCGCAGCATCCGGTCGGCCGTCCACCGGACCGTGGCCACGGTGGGGATGCCCAGCCGTTCGTAGACCTGTGCGCGACGCTGGTCGTAGATGCGGGCCGCGACCCGCACCACGCCGAAGGTCTCGCGGGCCAACCGAGCCGAGATGATGTTGGAGTTGTCGCCGCTGGAGACGGCGGCGAACGCGTCGGCCCGCTCGATGCCCGCCTGGCGCAGCACGTCGCCGTCGAAGCCGGCGCCGGTGACCGTGACACCGGCGAAGTCGGGCCGCAGCCGGCGGAAGGCGTCCGCGTCCTGGTCGATGACCGCCACCGAGTGCCCCCGGGCCTCCAGGTTGTGAGCCAGGGTCGAGCCGACCCGGCCACAACCCATGATCACGACATGCACGCTGCCTCCCACGGTGCGTACCGCTGCGCCTCGTCGCCTGCGAGCCTGCCACGTCGGGGCCGCGGACGGGGACCGACGGTACTCCCGCGCCAGATACGCCCGTACCCGGCCACCCCACGTGCCCGTCGTCGGTGGTCGTACGCTTGGCCGTTGTGGCCCGATCCACCTCCCTGCTGAAGCGGCTGCTCGTCGGCCGGCCGTTCCGGTCCGACCGGCTCAAGCACACCCTCCTGCCGAAGCGCATCGCCCTGCCCGTCTTCGCCTCGGACGCGCTGTCGAGCGTGGCGTACGCGCCGGACGAGATCCTGTTGATGCTCTCCATCGCGGGTGCCTCGGCGTTCGTCTTCTCACCGTGGGTCGCCCTCGGCGTGGTCGTGGTCATGCTGACCGTGGTGGCCAGCTACCGGCAGAACGTGCACGCCTACCCCTCGGGCGGCGGCGACTACGAGGTGGCCACGGTGAACCTCGGCCCGCGCGCCGGGGTGGGGGTGGCCAGCGCGCTACTTGTCGACTACGTGCTCACCGTCGCGGTGTCGGTCTCCTCCGGGGTGGCCAACCTCGGCTCGGTGATTCCCTTCGTGGCGACCCACAAGGTGCTCATCGCGGTCTCCGCCGTGGTGCTGCTGACCGCGGTCAACCTGCGCGGGCTCAAGGAGGCGGGCAGCGCGTTCGCCATCCCGACGTACGGCTTCATGATCGTAATCATCGGCATGCTCCTCACCGGGCTGGTCCGGATCGTCGTGCTCGGCGAGGACCTGCGCGCCCCCAGCGCCGACCTGGTCATTGCCGCCGAGTGGCACGACACCACCGGCTGGGCGATGGCGTTCCTGCTGTTGCGCAGCTTCTCCTCGGGCTGCGCCGCGCTTACCGGTGTGGAAGCGATCTCCAACGGGGTACCGGCGTTCAAGGCGCCGAAAAGCCGCAACGCCGCCACCACCCTGCTGATGCTCGGCCTGGTCGCGGTGACCATGCTGGTCGGCATCGTGTGGCTGGCCCGGCTCACCGGGCTGCAGTTCGTCGAGAACCCCGCCCTACAGATCGTCTCCGGCCCCGAGGGGTACGTGCAGAAGACGGTCACCGCGCAGCTCGGTGAGACGATCTTCGGACCGGGTTCGGTGCTGCTGTTCCTGGTCGTCGGAGTCACCGCCACGATCCTGTTCGTGGCCGCCAACACCGCCTTCAGCGGCTTCCCGGTGCTCGGCTCGATCCTCGCCCAGGACCGCTACCTGCCCCGGCAACTGCACACCCGGGGTGACCGGCTCGCCTTCTCCAACGGGATCCTCTTCCTGGCCGGTTTCGCGATCCTGCTGATCGTCGGCTTTCAGGCGGAGGTGACCAAGCTCATCCAGCTCTACATCGTGGGTGTCTTCGTCTCGTTCACGCTCTCCCAGGCGGGGATGATCCGGCACTGGAACCGGCTGCTGCGCAACGAGCGGGACCCGCAGGTGCGACGTCGGATGCTCCGGTCCCGGGCGATCAACACCTTCGGCATGGCGATGACCGCCGCGGTGCTGGTGATCGTGCTGATCACCAAGTTCCTGCTCGGCGCCTGGATCGCCATCGTCGCGATGGGTCTGATCTACGTGCTGATGCTGGCCATCCGCCGGCACTACGACCGGGTGGCCGTCGAACTGGCCCCGGACGACGGACGGCCGGTGCTGCCGGCCCGCAACCACGCGATCGTGCTGGTCAGCAAGTTGCACCAACCCACCCTGCGGGCGGTCGCGTACGCGCAGGCCACCCGGCCGGACACCCTCACCGCGGTGACCGTCAACGTCGACGACCACGACACCCGGCAGTTGCAGGCCGACTGGGACCGGCGGGGAGTGCCGATCCCGCTGACCGTGATCGACTCGCCGTACCGGGAGATCACCCGCCCGATCCTGAACTACGTGGCCGGGGTCCGCCGGGAGTCGCCGCGCGACGTGGTCACGGTCTTCATCCCCGAGTACGTCGTGGGCCGCTGGTGGGAGAACCTGTTGCACAACCAGAGCGCGCTGCGGCTCAAGGGCCGGCTGCTGTTCGAGCCGGGGGTGATGGTGACAAGCGTGCCGTGGCAGCTCGCCTCGACGGCCGGCAAGGACCTGGACCGGATGGACGCCACGCTCGGCCGTGGGCCGGTCCGTGGCCCCCGGGTGGCACCGCGCGCCACCCTGCCGCCGGACGCTCCGCCGCCGGCCCCGGAGCGCGAACCGTCGGACGGGGAACCGCGATGAGCGAGCGGGTCGTCGGGCTCGGCGCGACGAGCGGGCTGGAGGAGGCGGAGCGGGTCGAGCTGACCGTGGCGGCGGTCGCCCCCGGGGGACACTGCGTGGCCCGGGTGGATGGCCAGGTGGTCTTCGTCCGGCACGCCCTGCCGGGTGAGCGGGTGCTGGCCGAGGTGACCGAGGTGCACCGGGGTTTCGTCCGGGCCGACGCGGTCACCGTGCTGGAGGCGTCACCGGACCGGGTCAGCCCACCCTGCCCGTACGCCAGACCGGGTCGCTGCGGCGGCTGCGACCTGCAACATGTCGCCCCCGACGCCCAGCTGCGCTGGAAGGAGGCGGTGGTGCGCGAGCAGCTCATCCGCCTCGGCGGGTTGGACGAGGCCGGCTGTGACGCGCTGGACCTGCGGGTGACGGCGCTGCCGGGTGGTCCGCTCGGTTGGCGGTCCCGGGTCCGCTACGCGGTCGACGCGGCGGGTCGGGCCGGGCTGCTCAAGCACCGTTCTCACGAGGTGGTGCCGGTCGACCGCTGCCTGATCGCCCATCCGGCCATCCAGGAGCTGCCGGTGCTCACCGCTGCCGGGGTGAGCTGGCCGGACGCCGAGGCGGTGGAGACCGTCGCCACCACCGGCGGGGACGTGGCGGTGACCGCCGTCGCGGCCGGGGCCAGTCGCCGGGTCAGCGGCCCGGAACGGGTCCGGGAGCGGGCCGCCGGCCGGGAGTGGGTGCTGCCCGCCTCGTCGTTCTGGCAGGTGCATCCCGACGCCGCGGACACCCTGGTCGACGCGGTGCTGGAGCTGACCGACCCCCGGACGGGGGAGCGGGCCTGGGACCTCTACGGTGGCGCCGGCCTGTTCGCTGCCGCGCTGGCTTCTCGGGTGGGCGAGACCGGGCGGGTCACCCTGGTCGAGGCGGCCGGCGACGGCGTCGCGGCGGCCCGGGAGAACCTGCGCGACCTGCCCAACGTCGAGATGGTGGCGGCCCGGGTGGAGACCGCCCTGGCCCGTCGCCGGGTCACCGGCCCGGTCGACGTGGTGGTACTCGACCCGCCCCGGACGGGGGCCGGCGCGCGGGTGGTACGTGACGTGGTGGCTGCCGGGCCGCGCGCGGTGACGTACGTCGCCTGTGACCCGGCGGCTTTCGCCCGGGACCTGCGGGTCTTCGCGGAGCTGGGTTGGCGGCTGGCGGCGTTGCGCGGGTACGACCTGTTTCCGATGACCCAGCACGTGGAGCTGGTCGGGCTGCTGGTGCCGGCCTGACCGGGTGCTCAGTCCCGGTGGTCGCCGCGCCCGGGCTGCGAGGTGCGCGAGGGCCGATAGACTCTGCGGTCATGAGTGTTGAAGAGGACACGGCCAACCACGGCCGGCTGCTGGCCACGGTGCACGGTCCCCAGGACGTCAAGCGGATGTCCGCCACCGAACTGGACATCCTCGCCGCCGAGATCCGCGACTTCCTGATCGCCAAGGTGTCGCGTACCGGTGGGCACATCGGGCCCAACCTGGGCGTGGTGGAACTCACCCTGGCCCTGCACCGGGTCTTCGACTCTCCCCGGGACCGGCTGCTGTTCGACACCGGCCACCAGGCGTACGTTCACAAGATCGTCACCGGCCGGCAGGGCGGGTTCGACCAGCTACGCCAGCGTGGCGGGCTCTCCGGCTACCCCAGCCAGGCCGAGAGCGAGCACGACCTCATCGAGAACTCGCACGCCTCGACCGCCCTGTCGTACGCCGACGGGCTGGCCAAGGCGTACGCGCTGCGCGGCGAGTCGCGCACCGTCGTCGCCGTGGTGGGCGACGGGGCGCTGACCGGCGGCATGTGCTGGGAGGCGTTGAACAACATCGCCGCCACCGACAACCCGCTGGTGATCGTGGTCAACGACAACGGCCGTTCGTACGCGCCGACGATCGGCGGTCTCGCCCACCACCTCTCGACGCTGCGGCTCAACCCCGGCTACGAGAAGGTCCTGGACGCCGTCAAGGACGCCCTCGGCTCGACCCCGCTGGTCGGCAAGCCGATGTACGAGGTGCTGCACGCGGTCAAGAAGGGCATCAAGGACGCGGTCGCGCCGCAGGCGATGTTCGAGGACCTCGGCATCAAGTACGTCGGCCCGGTCGACGGGCACGACCTCGCCGCCGTCGAGACGGCCCTGCGGGCGGCGAAGAACTTCGGCGGCCCGGTGATCGTGCACGCGGTGACCCGCAAGGGCTACGGCTACCGCCCCGCCGAGGAGGACGAGGCGGACTGCTTCCACAGCCCCGGTGCCTTCGACGTCACCGACGGCAAGGCGACCGCCGCACCGTCGGTGAAGTGGACCCACGTCTTCGCCGACGAGCTGGTCGCGATCGCGGACGAGCGGCCCGACGTGGTGGGCATCACCGCGGCGATGGCCGAGCCGACCGGCATCGCGAAGCTGGCCCGCAAGTACCCGGAGCGCACCTACGACGTCGGCATCGCCGAGCAGCACGCCGCCACCTCGGCGGCCGGCCTGGCGCTCGGTGGGCTGCACCCGGTGGTGGCGGTGTACGCGACCTTCCTCAACCGGGCGTTCGACCAGGTCCTGCTGGACGTGGCGATGCACAAGCTGCCGGTCACCTTCGTGCTGGACCGGGCCGGGATCACCGGCCCCGACGGGCCGAGCCACTACGGCATCTGGGACATGTCGGTCTTCGGGGTGGTGCCGGGCCTGCGGATCGCGGCGCCCCGTGACGCCGCCACCCTGCGCGAGGAGCTGCGCGAGGCGGTCGCCGTCGACGACGGCCCGACCGTGGTCCGCTTCCCGACCGGCGCGGTCGCCGCCGATCTGCCCGCCGTGCGGCGGGTCGGGCCGGTCGACGTGCTGGCGGAGTCGGCGCGTACCGACGTGCTGCTGGTGGCGGTGGGTGCCTTCGGCCAGCTCGGGGTGGAGGTCGCCGCCCGGGTCGCCGAGCAGGGCTACGGGGTGACCGTGGTGGACCCCCGCTGGGTCCGTCCGATCCCGGCGGAACTGGTCGAGCTGACCTCCGAGCACCGGCTGGTGGTCACCGTCGAGGACGGCGTCCGGTCCGGCGGGGTGGGCGACGCACTCGCCCGGGCCATGCGCGACGCCGGCATCCGGGTGCCGCTGCGTGATCTGGGCGTACCTGCCGGCTGGTATCCGCACGGCTCCCGCAACCAGCTCCTGACCGACCTCGGCCTGACCGCCCAGGACGTGGCGCGCGACGTCACCGGCTGGATCTCCCGCCTCGACACCGAGCCGGTCGACCCACCCCGCCTCACTCCCGGCATTACCCGCAACTAGTCAACCTCCCCACCCCGCCCCTCCCGAGCCCGGCCCGCCCCGCGCCCGCCCCGCGCCCGCTGCGCCGATCTTGCGATTGTGGTCGCCGATCCACCCCTTTCACGGCTTTTGCCGGGACGGAAAGTGCAAGATCGGCGGGGGAGGGTGGGGTGGCGGGGTCGGCGGGGGAGGGTGGGGTGGGGTGGGTGGTGGGTCAGCGGGGGTGGGGGGAGCCGGCGGAGCGGTAGTGGGTTTTCTCGTCGGCGGCGAGGCTGAAGGTCTCGCGGCGCTCGGGCAGCGGAGCCACCACCAGGCCGGGGCGGTCGACCAGGCGGGTCGTGTTCGGCGGCACCGACAGCGTGGTGTCCTTGGTGGCGCGCCAGCTCAGCACGACCAGCGGCTGATCCGGGACCGGCAGCTCGTAGACCTGCAACGGGTTCGTCCGGTCGGCGGGGGAGAGCATCACCGGGCCATCGTCGGCGGGTCGGTACACCACCGCACTCATCGTGCCCTCGGCGCTCTCCCAGGTGAGCTGCTCCAGCTCGGCCGGCTCGCCGCCGTCGAGCGACAGCTCGCCGAGCGTACGCACGGCGAGTTTCGCCATCGGCCAGGACGCCGGCACCGACTGCGGGACGTCCCGGTCGCCGACCCGCCGGGAGATGCTGCCGAACGGGCCGTCCTCGCCGGCCAGCAGGCAGGTGTCGAGGCCGGTCAGGGCTCGCCGGCCGGAGCCGCTCTCGTCGCGCACCAGCGGGTAGCGGGGTGCGGCGGTGCCGGTGCCGAGGTCGAGCAGCCGGTCGGTGGCCCGGCCCCGGGGCAGCGACTCGGTGGAGCGCAGGGTGGCGGTGACGGTCACCGCCCGGCACCGGGGCACCTCGACGGGGCCGGTCAGGCCGTCCCGGTCGGACAGGATGCGGCCGTTCGGTCCGACCAGCCGCCGGACCCGTTCGGAGGTCAGGTAGCGCCGGCCGTCGGCCGACTGGACCGGCAACACGTCGGAGTAGACCAGGTAGCCGGGGTCGGTGTACTCGGTGGCGTGACTGACCGTGTACCGATCGCCGTCGCCGGTGAGCTGAAGCAGCCAGGACGCGGCCTCACCGGGTACCGACGCGGCGACCAGGGCCAGTGGCCGCCCGTCGACCTCACCGGAGAAGAGGATCCCGGATGAGGGTACGTGCACCCGGTCGTCCACGGGCGAGCGCCAGTCGCGTACCGCTTCGGTGACGGCGGCGGTCGCCGCGGTGTCCTCGGCGAGTGAGCCGCGTGGCGGCCACACCGTCAAGGAACCGTCCATGCTGTCGTAGCCGACCCGCAGGTCCCGTGCCTGACGCTCGGCGACCGGCCCGCAGGCGGTGACGGCGATCAGCAGGGTGGACAGGCCGGTGGCGGTCAAGCCGCGCCAACGGGCTGGAGCCACCTGTCACGCCCCCGATCGGATCGCGTCGTCGTGTCGGAGGGCAATAGTACGAGATGTCCCGCCGATGCTTCGGGTCGCCATACGCTGCGTCGCGCGGTCACCACACCGGCCATAGGGGACACCGCGTTGACTTGGGGCATTTTCCCCACTCCGGTAGACTCCGCCGACTGTGACGCCTGCCGAGACCCGCGCCGCCGCGCTGCCGAGATCCGCCGACGTCGCCGACTCTCCGTCCGAAGTCGTCACCCTGGGTGACAAGGCGGGCGACGCCCCCGGCACGAACGCCGCGTCCCCGGCACCCGTCACGGAAGCCACTGCGCCAGCCACGCAATCACCGGCATCCGCCGGGGAAGCCCCTGCTCCCACCACGGACACTCCGGCACCCGCGTCCGAAGCCTCGGCGTCCGACATCGACGCCCCGGCACCTGCCACGGAAGCTTCGGCACCTGCTACGGAAACCCCGGCACCCGCGTCCGAAGCCTCGGCGCCCGCCACGGAAACTCCGGCGCCTGGGACGGAAGCCCGGACGGCCGCGCCCGGGGCCGGAACGGCCCGGCGGCTGACGGGGACCGGACCTGCGGTGCCCGGCGGTACGCGGGGTGCCGATGCCGCCGATGCCGCTCCGGAACGCCGCCGCCGGTTCCGTTGGACGCCCCGGCGACGGGACCTCGCGGTCTTCGGTGGTTTTCTGCTGACCGCGCTCTGGGTGACCAGCCAGATCTGGATGGACCCGGCCGGGCGGGTGGCCTCGCTCTACAGCAGTGACCCGGCCCAGGTGCAGTTCTTCCTCGCCCACTCGGTGCGGGTGGTGCTGCACGGCGAGTTCCCCTTCTTCACCGAGCAGTTCAACTACCCCGACGGGGTAAACCTGATGGCCAACACGGCCATCCTCGCGCTGGGTATCCCGATGGTGCCGGTGACCCTGCTGTTCGGACCGGCCGTGACGTTCGTGCTGCTGGTGACCCTCGGTCTCGCCGGGACCGCCTCGGCCTGGTATTTCGTGCTGTCCCGGCACGTGGTGAGCAACCGGCTCGCCGCGGTGGTGGGCGGCTGGTTCTGCGGCTTCTCACCGGCGATGTTGTCGCACGCCAGCTGGCACCCGAACATCATCAGCCAGTTCCTGCTGCCGTTCATCGTGTGGCGGGTTCTGGTGATCACCCGATCGACCCGGCCGTACCGGGACGGTGCGCTGCTGGCCCTGCTGGTCACCGCGCAGGCGTTCATCAACGAGGAGATCCTGCTCTTCACCGCGATGGGCTGCGGAATCTTCCTGATCGCGGTGGTTGTCCAGCGGCCGGGGCTCTGGTCGGCGGCCTGGCGGCCGTTGGCCAAGGCGCTGGCCACCTGCACGGTGATCGCCGGCTCGCTCTTGGCGTACCCGCTGTACATCCAGTTCGCCGGCCCGATGGCGTACCACGGGCTCAGCGATGCGGTCCGTGACTACGGCAACGACATCGCCGCGTACTTCGCACCCGGCTCGCCCACCATCGGCGGCAACCAGCGGGCGAACGTCAACCTCGCGCCGAACTACTCGGAGGAGAATGCCTTCTTCGGGTGGAGTCTGGCGCTGATCGCGGTCGGCATCGTGCTCTGGCTCCGGCGGGAGGTGCTGGTCCGGGCGCTCGCCGCGACCGCCGCCTTCTACACCATCCTCTCCCTCGGCGAGCGGATCACCTGGTGGGACCGGGAACTGATCGTCGGACCGTGGGAGTGGCTGGTCCGGCTGCCGCTGCTCGACGCGGTGGTGCCGACCCGGTTCGGCATGATCACCAGCGTGGTGGTGGCGGTCCTGCTGGCCCTGGCCATCGAGCGGACCAGCACCCTGTCCATGGACCGGCGGATCGTGCGTACGCTCACTGCCGCCGGTCTGGTGCTCGCGTTGCTGCCGATCACTCCCATGCCGTTGCCGATGACCTCCCGCCCGCCGGTGCCAAACTTCATCACCTCCGACCGGTGGCGCGCCTACGTCGGGCCGGACCAGACCCTGGTGCCGATCCCGGTGCCGAGCATGGGCAACACCCACGGCATGCGCTGGGCCGCCGCCACCAATCTCGACTTCAAGATTCCCGGCGGCTACTTCCTCGCCCCACGCAACGGAAACACCGGCGACCCGGGTCGCTTCGGTGGTCGGCCGAGCGGTATCGGGAAGCTGCTGGAGGAGGTCGCCACCACCGGCCGGACGCCTCAGCTGGACGACCGCCAGCGGCGTCGGTCCCTGGACGAGTTGCGGTACTGGCGGGCGGCGATCCTGGTGCTGCCGGTGCGGCAGCCGCACTCGGAGTCGCTGCGGCAGACCGTCGAGCAACTGGTCGGACCGGCCCGGCTCGAGCAGGACGTCTGGGTGTGGGACGTACGGTCACTCACCGACCCACGGGTCTGATGTCGGTCGGTACGGTCGAGCGGGAAGTCGAGGTCCGCACCGGTTGCCGTTGGCGGCTGCACCCGCGTACGCCTGACCTGGCGGTGGTGGCCGGCTACCTGGCGCTGGCCACCTGGCTGACCAGCCGGCAGTGGGGTCGGCCGGACCGGCTCTTCCATCAGGCCGGCGACCAGATCCTCTTCGAGTGGATGCTGGCCCACGCCGCCCGTGCCGTGGCCGGCCTGGAAAATCCGCTGTGGAGCGACGCCCTGAACGCACCCGGCGGGGTGAACCTGATGGCCAACACCTCGGTGCTGGGCCTGGGCGTTCCGTTGGCCCCGGTCACGCTGCTGTTCGGCTCGCAGGTGGCCTTCGCGGTGGCGGTGGTGGGGTGTCTGGCCGGGACGGCCGCCGCCTGGTACGTGCTGCTGCGCCGCCGCCTGGTCGAGTCCCGGCTGGCCGCCGCGCTCGGCGGGCTGGTCTGCGGCTTCGCCCCCGGCATGGTCGCTCAGGCCGGATCGCACCTGCACATGGCCGCCCAGTTCCTGGTACCGGTGATCCTGGCACTGGTCTTCATGCCCCACCCCTCCGATCCGGCGGAGTCACCGGGTGCCTGGTCACGGGTGTGGCGGCCCGGCCTGCTGCTCGGTCTGGTCGTGACGTACCAGGTCTTCCTCGGTGAGGAGGTGCTGCTCTTTGTGGCGCTCGCCGCGGGCGTGTTCGTCCTCGGCTACGCGTTGGCCGACCGGGCCACCGCACGCCGGCTGGCGCCGGTCACGGCCGGCCGGATCGCGGTCGGTGCGGTGGTGGCGGCGGTCCTGCTGGCCTATCCGCTGTGGTTCCAGTTCTTCGGCCCCGGGCACTACCGGGGGATGCCGTTCCACGCGTACGGCTTTCAACTGGACGCGGCCTCGTTCACCGCCACCGCCCGGCAGACCGTCTTCGGCGACCATCGCCTGCCCGCCCTGCTGGCCCCCAACGCCACCGAGGAGAACTCCTTCTTCGGGCCAGGTCTGCTGGTGCTGGCCGTGGTCGTGACGGTGTGGCTGTGGCGTCGCCCGCTGGTCCGGGCTCTCGCCGCCTGCGGGGTGGTGTTCGCCCTGCTCTCCCTCGGCCCGCGGGTACGCCTCGACGGATCGTCGACGGAGTTGCCCGGCCCGTACCTGCTGATCGCCGAGCTGCCCCTGCTCGACCATGTGGTGCCGGCCCGGTTCTCGCTGGTCTGCGTACCGGTGCTGGGCATCCTGCTGGCGCTCTCGGTGGACCGGGTACGGCGGCAACCGGCCACCGCCGGCGCAGGACCGGATTCGGTGCCGGTGCGGCTGCTCTGGGCCGGCGCGGTGGCCGCCGCGCTGCTGCCGCTGGCGCCGACCCCGATCCGTACCGTCCCGACCTGGCAGGTTCCGGCGTTCGTGGCGGAGGGGATTTGGCGGGCGTACGTCCCGGCGGGGCGGACGGTGGTGCCGGTGCCGCCGGTGACAAACGCGGGCCAGAGCCCGGCGATGCTCTGGTCCGCCCGGACCGGGCTGGCCTTCACCGCCCCGGGTGGCTTCTTCATCGGTCCCCGTTCCCCGGACGATCCGGCGGCCCGCTGGGGCGCTCCGGACCGGCCCACGTCGTTGCTGCTGCGCCGGGTGGCCGACACCGGCGAGGTGCCGCCGATCAGCGAGACCGATCGCCGGCAGGCGGTGGCCGACCTGCGGCACTGGCGGGCGGCCGTGGTGGTCCAGGGCGGGCTGCACCATGGTGACCCGGTACGCCGGACGGTCGAGGCCCTGCTCGGTCCGGCCCGGGAGATCGGTGGAGCACTCGTCTGGGATGTCCGGCCCCTGGTGGGTTGACGCGTCCGACGGGGGCTCCGGCGGCAGGTGGCACACTCGTCGGGGTGAGCGACGTGGCCGCATCGCCGACGGAGGGCGAGCTGGAGAGTGTCAGTCTGGTGGAGCTCGCCGTCTCCCGGCTGACCCGGGAGATCCTCAGCGGCCGGAGTGATTCCGGTGAACGGTTGGTGGAGGAGCAGCTGACCCGGCGACTCGGCATCAGCCGGGCGCCGCTGCGCGAGGCGCTGCGGCTGCTGGCGCAGCGGGGGCTGGTGGAGCACGTCCCGCGCCGGGGGGTCCGGGTCGCCACCCTGTCGGATCGCGACGTGCGCGAGCTGTACGAACTGCGCGACGTGCTGGAACGATTCGCGGTCCGGTCGGCGATCCCGGTGCCGCGGGAGAGCGACCTGGCCGGGCTGCGGGCGGCGTTGGACCAGATGCGGGAGGCGACCCGGGACGGTGATCGGCTGGCGGTCGCCGAGTCGCATCGGACTTTCCATGTCGCGCTGGTGGCCCTGGCCGGCAACCGGCAGCTTTCCGCGGTGTACGACTCGATTTTGGTGAAGTTGCAGCTCTACATGGCGATCAACCTGCGTCGCGAAGCCGAGGTGGCGCAACCGCACGACGGCGTTCACCGGCACGAGCGGCTCTTCGAGGCGGTCGCCGTCGGTGACCCGGAGGTGGTCCTGGCGGTGCTGTCCGAGCACGGAGCCCGGTCGTATCTCGGGTAGCTCCACCCGCCGCCCGTCATGGTGTCGTTACGTGTCGCGCCGTTCGTCGTAACACAACTGTCGACAATCGACTGTATGCCAGAGCGGATCGGATCGATCTCGGAGTTGCGGTCGGCGTACCGTCACGGCGGCCTGACCCCCACCGACCTGGCGGAACACGTCCTGTCCGGGCTGTCCGGAGCGGACGGCGGGCCGGTCTGGATCAGCACGGTGCCGGCCGGGCAACTCCGCGCCCGTGCCGAGCGGCTGACCGCCACCGCCGACCCCGCGAGCCTGCCGCTGTACGGGATCCCGTTCGCGGTCAAGGACAACATCGACGTCGCCGGCATGATCACCACGGCCGGCTGCCCCGACTTCGGGTACGTCGCGGCCGAGGACCCGCCCGTGGTGCGCCGGCTGCTCGACGCCGGTGCCCTGCTCGTCGGGAAGACCAACCTCGACCAGTTCGCCACCGGCCTGACCGGGGCGCGGTCCCCGTACGGCAGCTGCGAGAGCGTCTTCGGCGGTGGGCTGATCTCCGGCGGTTCCAGCTCCGGCTCGGCCGTCGCGGTCGCCGCCGGCCAGGTCAGCTTCGCCCTGGGTACGGACACCGCCGGCTCCGGCCGGGTGCCGGCGGCGCTGAACGGTATCGTCGGCCTCAAACCCACCCGGGGCCTGCTCAGCACCGGCGGCGTGGTGCCGGCCTGCCGTTCGCTCGACTGCGTCTCGGTCTTCGCCACCGACGTCGCGGACGCGGTGGACGTGCTGCACGCCGCGCGCGGCGTCTCGGCGATCGACCCGTGGGGGCGTCCGCTGCCGGCGGAGCGGGTGGTGGCCCGCATGCCGGGCACGCTACGACTCGGCGTGCCCCGAACAGAAGACCTGGAGTTCTTCGGCGACGCGGGACAGGCGGTCCGGTTCGCCGCGGGCGTGCAGGCGCTGCGAGGTCTGGCGGGCCAGGTCGGATCGGTGCCGTTGCAGAGTTTCCTTGAGGCGGGCGAGCTGCTCTACCAGGGACCGTGGGTGGCCGAGCGGCTCGCCGGGCTGGACGGCTTCCTGCGCGAACATCCCGAGGCCGTCCTGGCGGTCACCCGCAGCGTGCTGGAGACCGGCCGGCGCTACGACGCGATCGACGTCTTCCGGGGCCGACACCGGTTGCGCGAGTTGCGGGCCCGGGTCGACCAGCTGTGGAGCGAGGTCGACGTGCTGGTGGTGCCCACCGTCGGTACGACCTTCACGCTCGACGAGATCGCCGAGGACCCGATCGGCCGCAACACGATGCTCGGCCGCTACACCCAGTTCGCAAACCTGCTCGACCTGGCGGCGGTTACCGTGCCCAACGGGTTCACCGCAGCGGGCCGGCCGGCGAGCCTGACCCTGCTCGGTCCCGCGTTCAGCGACACGACCCTGGCCCAACTCGCCGCCGCCTTCACCGCCGCCACCCGGGCCGCGCCCGAAGCTGTGGCCACCGTCTCGACGCCCGGGCCGGCGCAGGTGCTGATCGCCGTCGTCGGGCGGCACCTGGCCGGCGAGTCCCGCAACGCGGAGCTGACCGAACGGGGTGCCACCCTCGCCGGTGCCGCGCGTACCGCCCCGCGCTACCGGCTCTACCGCCTGGAGACAGCCGACGGTGAAGGGCTGCCCGGCCTGGTCCGGGTCGCCCACACCGACCCGGACGGACACCCGATCGAGGTCGAGCTGTGGCGGCTGCCGGTGACCGCCGTCGGAGAGCTGCTCGCCGGGGTGCCGGCCCCGCTGTCGCTGGGCTGGGTTCGGCTGGACGACGGGCGGGACGTGCTCGGCTTCCTCTGCGAGGCCTACGCCGTCGATTCGGGGGCCGAGGACATCAGCGCCGCCGGTGGGTGGCGGGCCTACCGCCGCGCCGCGGCGCACCGGAGTTGACCAACGGAGGAGGAGAGGATGGGCAGGATCGGGCCGGTAACGGCGAACCCCTACCCGTGGCCGTACGACGGCTCGGCCGACACCGCGCGTACCGCACTGCTCTGCATCGACTGGCAGACCGACTTCTGCGGCCCGGGCGGCTACGTCGACGCCATGGGTTACGACATCGGCCTCACCCGGGCCGGCCTGCCGGCCACCGCCCGGCTACTGGACCACGTCCGGTCGCTCGGCATGCTGGTCGTGCACACCCGGGAGGGCCACGACCCCGACCTGTCCGACCTGCCGGCCAACAAACGCTGGCGGTCGGCGCAGATCGGCGCCGAGATCGGCGGGGCGGGACCGTGCGGGCGGATCCTGGTCAAGGGCGAGCCCGGCTGGGAGATCGTGCCCGAGGTCGCCCCGGTGCCCGGCGAGGTCATCGTCGACAAACCCGGCAAGGGTGCCTTCTACGCCACCAATCTCGACCTGGTGCTGCGCACCCGGGGCATCACCCACCTGATCCTCACCGGCATCACCACCGACGTCTGCGTGCACACCACGATGCGCGAGGCGAACGACCGGGGCTATGAGTGTCTGATCCTCGCCGACTGTACCGGGGCCACCGACAAGGACAACCACGACGCCGCGCTGCACATGGTGACCATGCAGGGCGGCGTCTTCGGCTGCGTCGCCACCTCCGACGCCGTCATCGCCGCCACGACCAGGTGAGGTGAGCCATGTTGACAGTTGCCGCAGCGCGACCCTTCCCGTACACCTTCGACCTCGCGACCACGGCGCTGCTCGTCATCGACATGCAGCGTGACTTCCTGGAGCCCGGCGGCTTCGGCGAGAGCCTGGGCAACGACGTCGGCCAGCTGCGGCGGACCATCGCGCCGCTGACGGCGCTGCTGGCCGCCGCCCGTGCCGCCGGCCTGACGGTCGTGCACACCCGGGAGGGGCACCTGCCCGACCTTTCCGACTGCCCACCGGCCAAGCTCAACCGGGGCCTGCCGAGCAAACGCATCGGCGACCCCGGACCCAAGGGCCGGATCCTCGTCCGGGGCGAGTACGGCCACGACATCGTCGACGAGCTGGCACCACTGCCCGGCGAACCGGTCGTCGACAAGCCGGGCAAGGGTGCCTTCCACGCCACCGGGCTGGACACCCTGCTCGCCGAGCGGAACATCCAGAGCCTCCTGGTCACCGGGGTCACCACCGAGGTGTGCGTGCACACCACGGTCCGGGAGGCCAACGACCGTGGGTACGAGTGCCTCGTGCTCGCCGACTGCGTCGGGTCCTACTTCCCGGAGTTCCACCGGGTGGGCCTCGACATGATCGCCGCCCAGGGCGGCATCTTCGGGTGGGTCGCCGACTCGACGGACGTGCTCGCCGTGCTGCCCACCACCCCCGTGTTGCAACCCTCCTCCTGACCGGGAGCAGCCATGGTCCCCACCAGACCCTCCGTCGTGCCGCTGCCGTACTGGGTGCGCGGCGACACAAACGCGTTCTTCGGCTTCGGCGTCAACGTCCTGGTCAACGTACTCACCCTGACCGGGCTCTGCCTCTTCGTGGTGAACCTGCCGGAGCGGGAGGTGTTCGGCACGATCCTGCCAGCCCTCGGTATCGCCCTGGTCGCGGGGAACATCTACTACACGCATCTGGCTCGCCGGCTGGCCCGGCGGGAGAACCGCTCCGACGTGACCGCCCTGCCGTACGGGCCGAGCGTGCCGCACATGTTCATCGTCATCTTCGTCATCATGCTGCCCATCTACCTCAGCACCGGCGACGCGGTTCGCGCCTGGGAGGCGGGGCTGGCCTGGGCCTTCATCATCGGCGTGATCGTGCTGATCGGCGCGTTCGTCGGCCCGTACATCCGTCGCTACACGCCGCGCGCGGCGCTGCTCGGCACCCTCGCCGGCATCTCCATCACCTTCATCTCGATGAACCCGGCGGGCCAGATGTGGCGGCTGGCCTGGATCGCCCTGCCGGTCCTGGCGCTGCTGCTGATCGGCCTGCTGACCGACGTGAAGCTGCCGTTCAACTTCCCGATCGGGCTGGCCGCCCTGCTGCTCGGCACGGCGATCGGCTGGCTCGGCGGGGCGATGTCGGTGCCGGACGTCACCGCGGCGGCCCGGGACATCGCGTTCGCCTTCCCCACCTTCCAACTCGACCTGCTGCTGCGCGGCCTCTCCGACATGGCCCCGCTGCTGGCGACCGCGATCCCGCTGGGTGTCTACAACTTCACCGAGGCGATGACCAACGTGGAGAGCGCGGCCACCGCCGGGGACAACTACAACCTGCGCAGTGTGCTGCTCGCCGATGGGGCCGGCGCGGTCATCGGCTCCGCCCTCGGTTCGCCGTTCCCACCTGCGGTCTACGTCGGCCACCCGGGCTGGAAGGCCGCCGGTGGGCGTACCGGCTACTCGATGGCGACCGGGATCGTCATCGCACTGCTCTGCTTCCTCGGGATGTTCTCCCTGCTCGGGGCGATCTTCCCGACCGCGGCGATCGTGCCGATCCTGCTCTACATCGGGCTGCTGATCGGTGCCCAGGCGTTCCAGGCGACGCCCCGGGCGCACGCCGCGGCGGTGGTGGCGGCCCTGATACCCAACATCGCGGCGTGGGCGACCGGGCAGATGAACAACGCCCTGGCGGCGGCCGGCACCACCGCCGCCGAGGTCGGCGACGAGGCCCTGGCCGGCGCCGGGGTGGTCTACGACGGCCTGCGGATCCTCGGTGAGGGTGCCATCCTCGCCGGTCTGGTGCTCGGCGCGATCGTCGCCTTCATCATCGACAAACGCTTCGTCCAGGCGGCCGTCTTCGCCGCCTCGGGCGCGGTGCTCGCCTTCATCGGCCTGATCCACGGCGAGGAGGTCCAGTGGAACGCCAACGGCCAGGTGGCGCTCGGCTACCTCTTCGTGGCGGTGATCTGCGCGATCTTCGCCCTCGGCAAGTACCCACCCCGGGTGCCCGAGCCGGAGGAGGCCGAACTGGACCGCCTGCACGCTGGCAACTCCGCGACGCCCCCGGTCGCCGCCGAACCCGCCGCGACGGCACCGGCCGCCACCGGTGAGCCGGCCGGTGGTGAGAAGCGTGAGCCGGCGGTGAACACCTGAGCTGACGCCGTCCGGCCGGGCGGCGGTGCGGCCGCACCAGCCCGCCGCCGCCCGGCCGGGTGCGCCCACCTGCCGTCCCGCCCGCCCAGAAAGGACTCTCGCCGGATGGACATCGACCGGACCGACGTGGTCGCTGAGGTGACGGCGGCCTTCGTCGGGTACGAGCAGGCACTGGTGGTTGGGGACGCCGAACGGATCTGCGGATACTTCTGGGACTCCGAGGCCACGGTGCGCTTCGGCCTCGCCGACCACCAGTACGGGCTCGACGAGCAGCGCAAGTGGCGGGCCGTGCAACCACCGCTGCCGCCCGGCCGCCGGCTCGTCGACACCGTCGTCACCGCGTTCGGCTCGGACCTCGCGGTCGTCACGACCCGGTTCGGCTACGCCGACGGCGCCACCACAGGTCGGCAGACCCAGACCTGGGTACGCCTACCGGAGGGCTGGCGCATCGTGACCGCCCATGTCTCCGAGCCGCAGTCTCCCGACGTTGGATGACGGCGCGTCACACCCGGTCGCGTACGTCCCAGAGCCAGACGTCGTCGACGCGCTGCGGCTCGCCGAGCAGCGCGGTGAGCAGTTCCCGCAGCACCGGCTCGCGGGGATGCGCGCCGAGCACCACCACCGACGCCCGCCAGAAGCGCAGGTCCTCCACCGCCTGCCGACGGTTCTCGTCGGTGAGTTCAGGCAGTTCACCCGCGTCCATGGTCTGGTAGATGAGGGTGCTGGTGGGCCGGTTCGGGGCGCCGAAAACGCCCTCGCCGTCGAGGTTCGGGCCGATGAAGTAGCCCGCCGGGATCGGGAACTCGTGCCCGGTCAGCGCGCTCCACCGCAGCGTGGACAGGCCGTGCACGTTGCTGGGGATGGGCACCGGCACCAGCGTGCGGCCGTCCGGCACGTACGGCTGCCAGGCACCGGAGGTGATGAAGGCCGGCGGCGGGTCGACCGGCTCGGCCGGTAGCGGACGGGGCAGCAGCGGAAGTAGGGCGAGGGCGATCGCGGCGTACCCGACGACGTGCTGCCAGCGGAGTCGCCGCCGGTCGGTGGCCGTGGCCTCCGGAGCGCGGGGAGCCGGCACCGGCGGTCGGTGGCTGCCGACCACCGCGTCCCAGGCCAGCGCCAGCAGTACGCCGAGCGCGGCGGTGGTCACCAGGGTCAGCCGGGTCGGCATCATCATCTCGACAAGCGGCAGATCCGCCGGGATGTACGACCACGGGCCGGCGATGCCGGTCAGTTCGCCGTTGAACCGGATCTCCGGGCCGAGCGCGGCGACCGAGAAGAGCAGCACCAGCACGGCGAGGATCCGGGCCACCAGCGAGCGGCGGACCAGCAGGGCCAGGGCAACCACTGACAGCAGCACCAGCGGCCAGCCGAACCAGGTGTTCTGTTCGGTCATGCCGATTGTCGCCTCCACCGCCTCGTCACCGGCGATTGTGTCGCGGGGGAAGGTGACGAAGGCGGCGATGTCCTCGCCCCAACTGTGGAACACCCCGCCCTGGAGCCCCCGGTAGGACTGCGGGCCGTTGAACTGGAACCAGATCGGGTAGGCGGTCAACAGCAGCGCCACCCCACCGCCGAGGCCCAGGCCGGCCGCGAACGTGCCCGCCCGGGCCCACGCCGCGCGCGGACGCATCGCCGCGTACGCGATCACGACGACCAGGCAGGCCATCGCCGTGAGCAGCAGCATCTCCTCGTTTATGAAGATCTGGTACGCCACCAGCAGCCCCAGCACCAGCCCGTTGCGCCGCCACCGGCCCGGCTCGACCAGCCGGAACACCCGCACCACGATAAGTGGCAGCAGGAAGTTGGAGACGAAGTTGGGCTGGCCGTTGGCATGGTGCACGATGCCGGGGGCGAAACCGAGGAACGCGCCGCCGACGAAGGCCGCCGCCCGGGAGCGCACCAGGTGCCGTGACAGCATCCAGTACGAGGTGCCCGCCGTCGCGGCCAGCGCCCCGCCCAGGTATAGCGCGTACACCACCTGGGGGCCGAGCAGCAGGGTGAGCGGCGCCAGCGGCAGGGTCACCCCGAGCAGCGAGGTGTTGGCCATCATGTTCACCCCGTCCGGCGCGTTCTGCCGGGCGGTGAAGAGCGGGTTCTCCAGGTGCTGCACCGAGTACGCACCGTGCGCGAAGAGCCACTCGAACCAACTGTGGTCGGTGGGCAGGTGGGACGAGACCCGGTTGTTCACGTCGGCCCAGTAGTTCAGGCAGACGACGACGCCGAGCAGCACGTAGGCTCCGATGGCCAGCGCGTCGGCGCGGGTCGGCCGCCGCCGGGGACGTGTTGTCGTTGATCGCGTCTCGACGGTCTCGGAGACGGGATTCAGCGAGGGATTCACCACCGGCACAGCCACGACGGGCCATCGTACAGGCGGAACCCCGCCCGCCCGCCGCGCGTCTGGTGTGTGTCAGGGGAGGACAAGCGTGACGTTGATCGACCTCGGTGAGCTGACCGAGCTGACCGATCCGCCAGCGCAGCGCCGTCGACCCCGGCCGGGTGGCCGCCGGGTGGCGGTCGTCGTGGTGGCACTGCTCGCGCTGCTGACCTTGGCGGGCGGCACACCGCCGGCCGGGCGGATCCACGCGATCGTGCCCGCCGCCCTGGGTAGCGACCTGTTCATCGCCGCCGATCAGATCTTCACCGTCTCCCCGTCGCCCGGGGTCACCGACGGTAGCCAGGAACTGCTCGCCTATCCGCGGCCCGACCGTCGCACCGTCGCACCGCAGCGGCTGACACCGCTGTGGCGGGTACCCGTTCCACTGGGCAACCGGGTCTACCGGGTGCAGCCGGTCGCCGACGCCGGGCTCCTGGTCGCCATGGCTCGGCAGGACACCGGCACCAGCGAGACCGTGCGACTCGACGCGCACACCGGCCAGGAGCGCTGGCGGGTGCCCGGTATCGCCATCCTGGAGATGCCCGACCGGGCGCTGCTGCGCACGTTCAGCGACAGCGCGCCGAACGTGCTACGGATGATCGATCTCGCGACCGCCCGTGAGCTGTGGTCCATGACCTTGTCGGCGGCCAGCGTCGACCACTGGCAGCGGGACGACGGGACGCTCGACAGCATCGTGGTGGCCACGGTCGACGGCGAGGTCCAGGTGATCGACCCGATGACCGGGACGGTGCGGCACCGCCTTCCCCCGCCCGCCGACCATTCGAGCAGCTACCAGCAGGCGTGGGTGACCGGCGATCTGGTGACGGTGGTACGCAACTCCAACACCATCACCGCGCTCACCGTCGACGATCTGGCCCAGCGCTGGCAGGTGACCGTGCCGACGGCGACGTACGTCACCGGCTGCGGGCCACTGCTCTGCGCGGGGCTGGCCGGCGGCGGGTTGCAGGTCCTCGACCCAGCCACCGGGGCGGTGCGCTGGGGCAGCGAGGAGATCCTCGACATCGTGCTGGTCGACGATCGCAACGTGCTCGCGGTGGCCCGGAACACCAACGAGATCGTGACGATGGCCCTGGGCACCGGTGCGACGCTTACCGAGCACGGTTCGTGGAACATGGTCGCCCGCTACGAGTACGCGCCGCAGGTGTTCGCGGTACGTCCGGTGACCGAGGTGGGGCTGGTGCTGGCCCGGCTCGACCCCACGGGGGCACCGGCCCGCCGGCTCGATGTGCTGCCGGACGCCGGCGGCGACTGCCAGAGCCGGTACGACCTCGTCGGCTGCCGCCTTCACGACGGTGGCTACGGCATCTGGCAACTGCCCGACTGACCCGGCGCCCTGCCCGTGCCGGCGGTCGGTCCGCGTGATCCACCGGCGGCCCGCTCGGCTCCCGTTACGGCCGGCTTGGTCGGCGGCGTTACGTTGTCGGTGGTCGGCGGGCGGAAAAGGGGCGGGCATGCGGGTACTGGTGGTCGAGGACGAGCGTAACCTCGCCGACGCGATAGCGCGGGGGCTGCGCAAACGGGGCATGGCGGTGGACGTCGCGTACGACGGCGACAGCGGCCACGAGATGGCCTTCGTGACCCGGTACGACGTGGTGGTGCTCGACCGTGACCTGCCCGGCCGGCACGGTGACCAGATCTGCGCGGAGCTGGCCGCGTCCGGCGAACTGACCCGGGTGCTGATGCTGACCGCCAGCGGCACGGTCGCCGACCGGGTCGAGGGGTTGCAGCTCGGTGCCGACGACTACCTGCCCAAGCCGTTCGCCTTCGACGAACTGGTCGCCCGGGTGCAGGCATTGGGCCGACGGGCCACCCCGGCGGCCCCGCCGGTGCTGGAGGTCGCCGACCTGGTGGTCGACCCGGCACGCCGTACCGCCACCCGCGGCGGGGTGCCGGTGGAGCTGACCAACAAGGAGTTCGGTGTGCTCTGCGAGCTGCTAAAGGCCCGGGGTGCCGTGGTCTCCAGCGAGGAACTGCTGGAACGTGTCTGGGACGCCAACACCGACCCCTTCACCACAATCGTCCGGGTCACCGTGATGACGCTGCGTCGCAAGCTCGGTGACCCACCGCTGATCGAGACCGTGGTCGGCGCCGGCTACCGGACGGCCGAGGTGGTGCAGTGACGGGCACCGCGGGCCGCCGGCTGCCCGCGCTACGGCGGCCCGCCCTGCGGCTACGTCCCACGCTGCGGCTGCGGCTGACCCTGCTCAACGGCGTGTTACTGGTCGGTGCCGGCGCGATCCTGGTGCTGCTGGCCTGGCTGCTGGTGCAGGACGCGTTGCGCCCCACCGACGAGCTGCTGCCCGGCACCACCGTGGCGCTCGCTGACGGGAGCACGCTGGAGGCCGCCGCATGGCAACAGCGGCTCGTCGACTCGGCCTCCGGGGAACTGCTGGCCAAGGGGTTGGCCGCACTGCTGGCGATCGGCGTGGTCGGCGTCGTCGGGGCGTACGCGGTCGCCGGTCGCGCGTTGCGTCCACTGCATCAGGTGACCGCGACCGCGCGCCGGCTCGGCGAGACGACGCTCGACCAGCGCATCGGCTACTCCGGGGCGGACGACGAGGTGGCGGAGCTGGCCGACACGTTCGACGCCATGCTGGACCGGATCGCCGCCGCGTTCGAGGCACAGAAGCGGTTCGTGGCCAACGCCTCGCACGAACTGCGTACGCCACTGGCGGTGATGCGTACCGAAATCGACGTGACGCTCAGCGACGACGAGGCGGATACGGCCGAGTACCGCCGGATGGCGACCGTGGTACGCGACGCTTCCGAACGCGCCAACGGGCTGGTCGACGCGTTACTGGTGCTGGCACGCAGCGAGGCGCAGACCGGTCGGCGGCTCGGCCGGCGCAGCGAGTTCGACCTGGCCGCCGGCACCGTCAACGCGCTCTCCGCCGTACGCCGGGAGGTGGAGCGGATCAAGCTGGCGGTCCAGACGTCGCTGGAGCCGGCACCGGTGGTGGGTGATCCCGGGCTGTTGGACCGGCTGGCCGGCAACCTGATCGAGAACGCGGTCCGCTACAACCACCTACACGGTCGGCTCTGGGTGCGGACCGGCTCGGACGGGCAGCGATCCTGGCTGGTGGTGGGTAACACCGGCTTCGAGGTGGACCAGGCCGACGTGCCGGGGCTGTTCGAGCCCTTTCGCCGGGGCGGCCGGGAGCGCACCGGGGCTCGCGGCTCAGGCCTCGGCCTGTCCATCGTGCGCGCGGTCTGCGACGCGCACGGTGGCACGGTGACCGCCGTCGCGCAGCCCGGCGGCGGCCTGGAGGTGACGGTCAGCCTGCCGGCAGCGGAAGCCGCCCGCTGACATCGGCACCCCAACCCGTGCAGGAGATGGACGTACCGTAGCCCATCAGGTCTGACTCTCCGTGTTTATCACGCTGGGTGACCGTCCTCTCGGGGTCCGCAGTGCCACTCCGTACCCTTTGCTCTGCTTCAACCCACGCACTCGTGTCTGAGCTGCGGTAATGCGGTGCCGAGATTCAGCCATCGGCCGACTTCGAACACGGAGCGTGATCGTTGCGTCGGTTGAAGCAGAGCAAAGGATGGGAGCACCACCGCATGGGGCGGGCGTGAGAGACACGGAAGGTAATGTCCGGGCTCACCGAATCGGCAGAGGGGTCGTGCGGGTGCCCGGGGTGCGAGTTGCTCCCTGAGGCGTGGCGGTGCGAAGATCCCTGGGTCAGCCCGATCAAGGAGGGGGGTGCGTTGATGTTCACCATGATGCTGTCCGCACCCCGCCTTGCCGGCTGACCGCTCATCCTCGCGGGGCACCGGTAGCGGGATCGCTGTCCCGCAACTCAGCGGACCAGACACGCCAGTTCTGACCGCCCCGACGTCCGTGTCCCCAGGGCCGCCTCCGACTCCCGCCGTGCCGTGTCGTGCCTCGCAGGCTCGTCGGTTCCGGCGGTTCGTCGGCCGGTAGCCGACAGGGTTGCGACGCCGGTGGCGAAGACCACGAGGACGAGACATGAGCGCACGGATCCACAACATCGGAATCGACTGTCACGACACGTACGCCCTGGCCGGTTTCTGGGCCCAGGTTTTCGAGTGCCCGCGCCAGCCGGACGACTTCCCGGGCGACCCGGAGGCCATGCTGCTGCCGCCGGGCGGTCCGGAGGTGCTCTTCCTGGCGGTGCCGGAGGGCAAGACGGTGAAGAACCGGCTGCACCTCGACCTGGAACCGACCGACCGGACCCGGGACGAGGAGGTCGAGCGGTTGCTCGGCATCGGAGCCCGGCACGTCGCCGACCACATCCGGCCGGATGGCGCTGGTTGGGTGGTGCTCGCCGACCCGGAGGGCAACGAGTTCTGCGTACTGCGTAGCGCCGTCGAGAAGGCGGCGGCCCGGCAGGCGGCGGAGGGAACTGTGACGGACGGCTGAGCGGCGCGAGGCCGTGACATCGGAGCGGCGGGGTGCCGCCGCTCCGATGTCAGTCCTGCTTACCGATCAGCGGCCGATGCCGTCCAACGCGGCGATGTCCTCGGCGGACAACGAGAGCCCTGCGCCGACGATGTTCTCGCGCAGGTGTGCCACCTTCGACGTACCGGCAATCAGCAGGATGTTCGGTGAGCGCTGCAACAGCCAGGCGAGGGCGACGGACATCGGTGTCGAGCCCAGTCGGGCGGCGACGGCCGAGAGCGCCTCGGACTGCACCGGCGAGAAGCCACCGAGAGGGAAGAACGGCACGTAGGCGATGCTGTCGGCGGCGAGCTGCTCGATGAGATCGTCGTCGTGGCGGTGGGCGAGGTTGTACATGTTCTGCACGCACACCACCGGGGCGACGGCCCGCGCCTCGGCGACCTGCTCTGCGGTGACGTTGCTGACGCCGAGGTGACGGATCAGGCCCTCCTGCTGGAGCGCGGCGAGCGTCTCGAACGCCTCGGTGACCGAGCCGGGCTGGGGGCCTTCGGCGTCACCCATGCGCATGTTGACCAGATCGAGGGTCTCGACCCCGAGGGAGCGCAGGTTCTCGTGGACCTGCCTGCGCAGATCCTCGGGTCGGCGGGCCGTCGGCCAGCCGCCCTGTGCGTCGCGGTTCGCCCCCACCTTGGTGGCGATGACAAGTGATTCCGGATAGGGATGCAGTGCTTCGCGGATCAGCTCGTTGGTGACACGCGGCCCGTAGGCGTCGCTCGTGTCGATGTGGGTGATTCCCCGGTCGACCGCTTCGCGGAGCACGGCCAAAGCGCCCTCGCGGTCGGCGGGCGGCCCCATCACCCACGGGCCGGCGAGTTGCATGGCCCCGTACCCGAATCGGGTGACGGCCCGGTCGCCAAGCATCCAGGTGCCGCCGGAAAGGCAAGTAGTGCAGGTGCTCATCGTGTCGCTTCCTCGCTGGAGACGGTGGCATGTCTTGCTTGCCTGCATCATCCTTGGAGAGCAACTTCCCATCGGGAAGTAGGCACTTCAGAGTGCGTAACGCCCCACCAGCGAGAGGACAGCAATGACCACGATGAGGGCGGCTCAGCGCCAGGCGCAGGCCAAAGCGGACTACAACGCGTTCCTCGCAGCCTGCCCCAGCCGCCAGCTGCTCGACCGGATCTCGGACAAGTGGGTCGTGCTGATCCTGTGCGCGTTGGGCGGTGACGCGGCTCCGCAGGGTCCGGGTGCGCCGAGAGCGATGCGTTACTCCGAGCTCGCCCGCCTGCTGACCGGGGTCAGTCAGAAGATGCTGACCCAGACCCTGCGTTCGCTGGAGCGTGACGGGCTGCTCACCCGAACGGTGACGCCCACCGTCCCGGTCACCGTTTCCTACGAGCTGACCGACCTCGGTCTCTCGCTCCACCGCATGACACGCGAGATCAGGTACTGGGCCCAGGCACACATGAGCGAGGTCCTCGCCCACCGGGACGACTACGACGCAGCCACCTCATGACGCGCTCGTGTCCGCTGCACTGTGGTCGGTCGTGATCAATCGCGTTGCTGGATCTGACCGCGAATGGTCACGAACTCGGCCTGGGCGTCGGCGCGGGACGAGAAGAACAGCACGATCAACCCGACGCTGCCCCGGTCGGCCCAGGCGCAGACGCCGAGCGGCACGCCCTCCGTCTGGCCGTCGCCGCAACTGGCCTCCCCACCGAGCGGACCCGCGTCGATCGAGGTCATGTTGCGGAGCGCGATGCCGGCGGTGAGGCTCTGGACAGCCGCGTCGAGTTCCTGCTTCGGGTCGGACATCAGACCGGACGCACCCGCGATCATGACGAGGTTCTCGCCGGTCGGGCTGCCGTAGAACGCGGCGACGGCGCTTGTCTCATTGCTCACCGTGGACCTGATCTCGCTGAGCATCTCGTCGGCCGCCTGCTGCAGCTCCGGCTCGGTGAGCTTGGGGCGGCCGGCCACGGTGGCCGGGGCGACCATCCGGGTCCGGGAAGCGTCCACGGCCTCGCTGACGTCATCCTTGACCGCGAACCAGATGGCGGTGCCGCCACCGCCGCAGAGCACCAGCAGGACCGCGAGGACGATCAGCACGATCATCCAGACGCGGAACTTCTTCTTCGGCGGACCGGCCTGCCCTGGGTCGACGGGCCCGGAGGCGGCAAGCCCGGGACCCGGCAGCCCCGGACCAGTGGGGTACGGCTGGCCGGGTGGTGGGTAGGCGCCGGGCGGCGGGTAGGTGCCGGGTGCCAGTTGGCCGGGTTGCTGCGGCGGCACCGGCTGGGCGCCGGCCGATGAGTACGGAGCGGGACCTGGCTGGGGGTACGCACCGGGGATGGGGTTCGGGTACGTGCCCGGGGGCGGGTACGGCCCGGCGGCCGGTGGGTTCTGGTGCTCGTCCGAGGGATGGGACATGCGGTCAGCTCCTGGGTTCGGGTGGACCGGTCATCGTAGCCAGGCGGTTCATCCGCACCCGCAGCACCACGAGAAAGCGATTCGCGGTGGCCACCCTCGTCGGGTGACCACCGCGAATGGTGACGTCAGGCCGCTCAGTCGGCCAGGCTGGCCGCCCCGCGCGGCAGGAACCGCCGGCCGGTGACCCGCTCACTCGTGCCGGTCCGGTCCAGGTACGGCGTGACACCGCCCAGGTGGAACGGCCAACCGGCACCGAGGATCATGCACAGGTCGATGTCCTGTGCATCGGCGACGACGCCCTCGTCCAGCATCAGCCGGATCTCCTGCGCCAGCGCGTCCAGCGCGTTCTGCCGTACCTGCTCGTCGGTGAGCGGCTGGTCGCCGACGACCAGCAGCTTCGCCACCTCAGCGTTGATCTCGTCGTCGACGACGATCGGCTGGCCGGAGTCGGCGATCCGCTTCAGGTTCTCACTCACGCCGAACCGGTCCGGGAACGCGGCGTGCAGGGTGCCGCCAACGTGGTACGCGACCGCCGGGCCGACCAACTGAAGCAGGGCGAGGGGACGCATCGGCAGACCCAGCGGGTCCAGTGCCCGGTTCGCCACCTCCAGCGGAGTGCCGGCGTCGACGGCGGCGAACACGGCACCGAGGAAGCGGGTGAGCAGCCGGTTGACCACGAACGCCGGGGCGTCCTTCACCAGCACACTCGACTTCTTGAGCTGCTTGCCGACCGCGAACGCGGTGGCCAGGGTGGCGTCGTCGGTCCGTTCGCCCCGCACGATCTCCAGCAGCGGCAGCACCGCGACCGGGTTGAAGAAGTGGAAGCCGACCACCCGCTCCGGGTGCTCCAGCTCCGCGGCCATCTCCGTGATCGACAACGACGAGGTGTTCGTGGCGAGGACCGCCTCCGGCTTGACGATCTTCTCCAGCTCGGCCCAGACCTGCTTCTTGACGTTCAGGTCCTCGAAGACGGCCTCGATGACGAAGTCACAGTCAGCGAACGACGTGAGATGGCCGGGTGCCGACGCGGCGAAGGCTTCTGCCTTTGGCGAGCCGGACACCAGGCCGTACAGCTTCGCGGCGGTGCCCTTGTCCATCCGGCCCTTGCTGACGGCCTTCTCGATCTGGGTGTGCACATAGGCCACGCCCTTGTCGACCCGGGCCTGGTCCAGGTCGGTCAGGACGACCGGCACCTGAAGGCGGCGGGCGAACAGCAGCGCCAACTGGCTGGCCATCAGGCCGGCGCCGACGATGCCGACCTTGGTGACCGGCCGGGCCAGTCCCTTGTCCGGCGCGCCGGCCGGCCGCTTGGCCCGCCGCTGCACCAGGTCGAAGGCGTACAGCCCGCTGCGCAGTTCCTCGGAGAAGACCAGGTCGGCCAGGGCCGCGTTCTCGGCGGCGGTGCCGGCGGCGAAGTCGGCGTCCTTCGCCGTCTCCAGCAGGTCGAGCGCCTTGTACGCGGCCGGTACCGCGCCGTGCAACCGCTGGTCCAGCGTCTGCCGGGCGAAGTACAGCACGCCGGCCCACATGTCCTTGTCGACCTCGGGCCGGGTCACGGTGACCTCGCCCCGGACGACGCCGGCGGCCCACTCCAGGGACCGCTCCAGGAAGTCGGCCGGCTCCAGCAACACGTCGGCGATGCCCAGCTCGGCGGCCTGCTTCGGCTTGAGCATCTTGTTCTGCATCAACGGGTTCTGGATGATCACCTGGGTGGCCGCCGGGATGCCGATCAGGTTCGGCAGCAACTGGGTACCGCCCCAGCCCGGGATCAGACCGAGGGAGACCTCCGGCAGCGCCAGCGCTGCCGCGCCGGCCGACAGGCTCCGGTAGTGGCAGTGCAGGGCCAGTTCCAGACCGCCGCCCATGGCGGCACCGTTCACGAAGGCGAAGGTCGGGATCTCGCTGTCCTTGAGCCGGGCGAAGACCCGGTGACCCAGCCGGCCGATCTCCAGCGCCTGCTCGCGGTCCGCGAGCTGCGGCAGGCCGGTGATGTCCGCGCCGACACAGAAGATGTACGGCTTTCCGGTGACCGCGATGAACGCCGGGTCGGCCGCGAGCGCGGCGCTGATCGCCTCGTCCAGGCTGGTCAGACCGGCCGGGCCGAAGGTGTTCGGCTTGGTGTGGTCGAATCCGTTGTCGAGAGTGATCAGGGCCGCCGGCCGGTCCAGCCCCGGCACGTTCACCTGCCGCAGCAGGGCCTTGGTGACCACCTCGTTCGGTGCGGTGAGGCTCACTGAGTCTCCTTCGTTCCCGACTGCGGGGCTCGCAAGCTCACTCCTCGCGCTCACTTGTCTCCACCCTCCGCCTGCGCGGACCCGGTCCAGTGCGGGTTCTCCCAGATGACCGTGCCGCCCATGCCGATGCCGATGCACATGGCGGTGATGCCGTAGCGGACCTCCGGGTGCTCGGCGAACTGCCGGGCGAGCTGGGTCATCAGCCGTACGCCGGAGGAGGCGAGCGGGTGACCGATGGCGATCGCGCCGCCCCACGGGTTGACCCGCGGATCGTCGTCGGCGATGCCGAAGTGGTCGAGGAAGGCCAGCACCTGCACGGCGAACGCCTCGTTCAGCTCGAACAGGCCGATGTCGTCGATGGTGAGGCCGGCGATCCGCAGCGCCTTCTCGGTCGACGGGATCGGGCCGACGCCCATCACCTCCGGCTCGACGCCGACGAAGCCGTACGACACCAGCCGCATCGCGACCGGCAGGCCCAGCTCGCGGGCGGTGGCCTCGTCGGCGAGCAGGCTGGCGGTGGCGCCGTCGTTGAGACCGGCGGCGTTGCCCGCGGTTACCTTGCCGTGCGGGCGGAACGGGGTCTTGAGGGTGGCGAGCTTCTCCATCGAGGTGTCCCGGGGAGCCTCGTCCACCGTGGCCAGGCCCCAGCCGTTCTCCTCGTCGCGGATCGCCACCGGGACCAGGTCGTCCTGGAGCTTGCCGTTGGCGTACGCCTTCGCGGTCTTCTGCTGGGAGGCGAGGGCGAACGCGTCGGTGCGCTGCTTGGTGATGTGCGGTACCCGATCGTGCAGGTTCTCCGCGGTGGAGCCCATCACCAGCGCAGACGGGTCGACAAGCTTCTCGGCGATGATGCGTGGGTTCGGGTCGACGCCCTCACCCATCGGGTGGCGGCCCATGTGCTCGACGCCACCGGCGATCGCGATGTCGTAGGCGCCCATGGCGATGCCGCCGGCGACGGTGGTGACGGCGGTCATCGCCCCGGCGCACATCCGGTCGATGGCGAAACCCGGAACGGTCTTGGGCAGCCCCGCCAGCAGCGCGGCGGTGCGACCGATGGTCAGGCCCTGGTCGCCGATCTGGGTGGTGGCGGCGATCGCGACCTCCTCGACCCGCTCCGGCGGCAGTTGCGGGTTACGGCGCAGCAGTTCGCGGATGCAGCGGATCACCAGGTCGTCGGCGCGGGTGTTGGCGTACATGCCACCCGCCTTGCCGAAGGGGGTGCGGACGCCGTCGACGAAGACGACATCCCGGACTTCACGGGGCACGATGAGCCTCCTATTCGACCACGATCCGGTCGTTCGCGTCGCAGCCGACGCGGCGGACCGGACAAAGGTCGCCAGCACTGGCGTTTCCCCGATGCTACTCGCCAGTAATAACCCCGCACCCCACCTCCCCCCTGTAACCCACCCCACACCCACCCCACCCCTGCGGTGATCAAGAGGTTTGCGTCGGCTGCACGGCCTGTCGCCGACCAAAACTTCTTGATCATCGAGCAGAGGCGGGCGGGGGGTGGGGTGGGTGGGGTGGTTAGGGGGTGGGGGTTAGGGCGGTGGGGAGGTGGGGGAGGAGGAGGGTGATCTGCCATTCGCGGGCGTGGTGGGCGCGCAGGGCCTCGGCGACGGTGGCTTCGGTGATCTCGTCGGGGGGTTCCCAGGCGATCCGGCGGATGGTGTCGGGGGAGATCAGGTTCTCCGCGGGCAGGTTGTGCTCGCCGGCCACCCGCAACACCACCTCCCGGCAGCGGGCCAGGCGGGCGGCGGCAGCCGGGTCCCGTTCCGCCCACCGGTGCGGTGGGGGCGGGCCCTCCACCGTCGGCGCTACCGGCAGGGCGTCGTCCGGCAACTGCCGCGCGTCGTCGAGCGCCGCCAGCCAGGTACGCGCCAACCGCCGCACCGAGCGACCGCCGAAGCCGGGCAGCGTGAGCAGTGCCTTCTCGTCCCTCGGGTCCAGCTCCGCCGCCGCGACGATGGCCGAGTCGGGCAGCACCCGACCCGGTGCCGTGTCCCGCCGGGCGGCGATCTGGTCCCGGGCGTACCACAGGGAGCGGACCCGGGCCTGTGCCCGCGCGCCGCGGACCCGGTGGATCCCGGACGTCCGTCGCCATGGTTCGGCGCGTACCCGGGGCGGTCGGGCGCCGTTCAGCACGAGCGCCGCGAACTCCTCCGCCGCCCATTCGGATTTCCCCTGCCGGGCCAGCTCCGCGTCGAGCGCGTCGCGCAGGTCGGTCAGCAGTTCGACGTCCAGGGCGGCGTAGGTCAGCCAGGACTCGGGCAGCGGCCGGCTCGACCAGTCCGCCGCGGAGTGGTGCTTCTCCAGGCTGAACCCGAGCACCTGCTCGGTGAGTGCCGCGAGCCCCACCCGCTCGAAGCCGGCCAGCCGCGCCGCCAGCTCGGTGTCGAACAACCGGCGGGGCCGCAGCCCCAGCTCGGCGAGGCACGGCAGATCCTGGTTCGCCGCGTGCAGCACCCACTCCGTCTCGGCGATCACGGCGTCCAGGGCGCTCAGGTCGGGCAGCGGCAGCGGGTCGATCAGTACGGTGCCGGCACCGGCGCGACGCAGCTGTACGAGATACGCGCGTTGGCTGTACCGGTAGCCGGAGGCACGTTCGGCGTCCAGGGCCACCGGCCCGGCACCGTTGGCGAACCGCGCCACGACCTCGGCGAGCTGCTCCGGGGCGGCGACGGGCGCGGGGGTGCCCTCGCGGGGTGCGGTCAGCGGCACGGACTGGCCGCCGGTGGGCTCGGACCCCACGTCCGAGGGCTCCGACCGCGCCGATGGCGGGTGCTGCGTGTCGTTTCCCGTACGGCTTGCGGCGGCCCGACGGTGCAGGGGTGGTTCGTCGGTCACCTGACAACCCTAGTGCGCGAGTGGATCGAGTGCCGCCACCCGCCCCGCCGCGTGTCGGCGGAGTGGTTCGGGCGGGCTCAGCCGGTGGCGGCGGGGCGGCGCTCCGGCAGGGCGGTGACGCCGGGCGGCGGCAGGCCGGCGGTGGAGGCGAGCAGCGTGCACCAGGCGTACAGGTGCGCGGTGAGGTCGACGCCGGTCGGTGTCCAGGAGGCGCGGATCTCCACGTCGCCGGCCGCGGGCGGGCCGGCCAGCTCGCCGAACCGGGTCGACATCGTCTGCGTGATCGTCCCGCCGATGGCCCGGTACCCCGCGTCCTGGGCGTCGAGGGCGTCGGTGAGCCAGGTCCACCCCACCCCGGGCAGCAGCGGATCGGCGGCGAGATCGACCTCCAACTCGGCGGTCACATAGGTGACCAGCCGCAGCGTGCCCTGCCACGCCTCGTGCCCGGCCGGATCGTGCAGCAGGATCAGCCGCCCGGAGGCCACCTCGTCACCGTCGCGCAGCACCGACGCGGAGAGCGCGAAGGAGTAGGGGGCCAGTCGCTGCGGTGCCCCCACCTCCTCCAGCAGGATCTCCGGCCGGGGCGTCGCCGACCGGAGCCCCGCGACCGCGCGGGCGAACGTGTCGGGAAGCGCGATCGGGGGGCCCATGTCCGCAGCCTATTCCGCCGCCCGGGTCGGGGCTGCGAGGCGCGCCGACGATCACCCAGGGCTCCACTGACGCAGACCTCGCCGGCCGTGATGAGCCCGCCGTGAGGGCGACCAGACTCGGCGAGTACCCGCAACCTGCCTACGTCACAAAGGTGGCGGTGGGCGCAGGACGTCGATAGACCGCGTGGGACGATGGCCGCGATGACCACCGACACCACGGGCACCGCCGCCCGAGACGACGAACCCCGCCCCGGCGGGCCCGCCGATTCGCCCTTCGTGCGGGCGTGCCGCCGTCGGCCGGTCCCGCACACCCCGGTCTGGTTCATGCGCCAGGCGGGCCGGTCGCTGCCGGAGTACCGCGAGATCCGGGCCAACGTGGCGATGCTGGAATCGTGCCGCCGGCCCGATCTGGTCACCGAGATCACCCTTCAGCCGGTACGCCGGCACGGGGTGGACGCGGCGATCCTGTTCAGCGACATCGTGGTGCCGGTGGCCGCCGCCGGGGTCGACCTGGACATCGTGCCCGGCACCGGGCCGGTGGTGGCCGAACCGGTGCGTACCGCCGCCGACGTCGAGCGGATCCGGCTGATCGACCGCGACGACGTCGGCTATGTCGACGAGGCGGTCCGGATGCTTGTCAAGGAACTGGGCGACACTCCGCTGATCGGCTTCGCCGGGGCCCCGTTCACGCTGGCCAGCTACCTGGTGGAGGGCGGCCCGTCGCGTACCCACGCCAAGACCAAGGCGCTGATGTACGGCGAACCCGAGCTGTGGCACGCCCTCGCCGGTCGGCTCGCCGAGGTGACCCTGGCGTTCCTGCGGGTGCAGATCGAGGCCGGCGTGTCGGCGGTGCAGCTGTTCGACTCGTGGGCCGGCGCGCTCTCCGAGGCCGACTACCGCCGGTTCGTGCTGCCCCACTCGACGAAGGTGCTCGCCGGGCTCGCCGACGCCGGGGTGCCCCGCATCCACTTCGGGGTGGGCACCGCCGAACTCCTCGGCGCGATGGGCGAGGCCGGCGCCGACGTGGTCGGGGTCGACTGGCGTACGCCGCTGGACGTCGCGACCCGCCGGATCGGACCGGAGCGGGCCGTACAGGGCAACCTCGACCCGACGCTGCTGCTGGCCCCGTGGCCGGTGGTGGAGACCGAGGTGCGCCGAATCCTGGAGCAGGGCCGGGCCGCGCCCGGGCACGTGTTCAACCTCGGCCACGGTGTGCTGCCGGAGACCGACCCGGAGGTGCTGACCCGGGTGGTCGCCCTGGTACACGAGCTGTCCGCTCGACCGGTCGACCGGGGCTGACCGTCATGGCGACGCGGCGGCGGGTGGCGGTGGTCGGCGGCGGCATCGCCGGCCTGGCCGCCGCGGTCCGGTTACGCGACCGGGCTCCCGCCGAGGTCGACATCACCGTGTACGAGCAGTCCGGCGCGCTCGGCGGCAAGCTGCGCACCGGCGAGCTGGCCGGCGGGCCGGTCGAGTTCGGCGCCGAGTCGTTCCTGATGCGCGACCCGGCCGGCGGGGAATCCGCAGCCGTCGCCCTGGTCCGCCGGCTCGGCCTGGCGGGACGGATCGTGCACCCGACCGTCGGGCAGGCGGCGCTGGCCGTCGACGGTGGGCTACGCCCGATCCCCGGCGGCACGCTTGTCGGCGTACCCGGTGATCTGGAGAAGGTGGCGGCGGTGGCGCGGCCGACCCCGGAGGCCGACCGCGACGGCGGTGGGCCGCTGCTCGGCACCGACCAGGACGTCTCCGTGGGCGCGCTGGTCCGGACGAGGTTCGGTGACGAGGTGGTCGACCGGCTGGTCGACCCGATGCTCGGCGGGGTGTACGCGGGCCGCGCCGACGACCTCTCCCTGGTCACCACCATGCCGGCGCTGGCCCGGGCCGCCCGGATGGAACACACGCTGCTCGCCGCCGTGCGTGCGGCGCAGGCCGCCACCCCACGCGCCCCCGGCGACCCGGTCTTCGGCACCCTTGACGCAGGGCTGAGCACCCTTGTCGACGCGGCGGTGGCGGCCAGCGGCGCGACGATCCGCCGCCACGCGGCGGTGCGCGAACTCACCCCGACCGGCGCCGGCTGGCGGCTGACCGTCGGTCCGACCCGCGACCCTGAGCACGTCGACGTGGATGCGGTGGTGCTGGCGGTGCCGGCCCGGCCGGCGGCGCGCCTGCTCGCCGACGTCGCCCCGGAAGCGGCGAAGGAGATCGGCGGGCTGGACTACGCCAGCGTCGCGCTCGTCACCCTTGCGCTGCCCGCACCGGTGCTGCCGGAACTCTCCGGTTTCCTGGTGCCCTCCACCGAAGGGCTGCTGGTCAAGGCGTCCACCTTCTTCACCACCAAGTGGGGGCACCTGCGCCGGTCGGACGGGCTGGCCCTGGTACGCGCCTCGGTGGGCCGGTACGGCGACGAGGAGCAACTCCAGCGTACCGACGAGGACCTCGCCGCCACCGTGCACCGGGAACTGTCGGCGGTGCTGGGCGCGCCGCTGCCCGCCCCGGTCGACGGGCACGTGCAGCGCTGGGGCGGCGCGCTGCCGCAGTACACCCCCGGTCATCTCGACCGGGTCGTCGCCGCCCGGTCGGCGCTGCGGGCGGCACATCCGACGCTGCGGCTGGCCGGCGCCGGCTACGACGGGGTCGGCATCCCGGTCTGCGTCCGCTCCGGTGAGACGGCGGCTGAGGAGATCATCACGGCACTGGAAGGATCGGGGAGATGACCGAGCAGAGCAACGCGGCCCGACTGAAGGAACTCAACGACACCATCCGCTACACCATGTGGTCGGTGTTCCGGGCCAGCGCGCCGCTGCCGTCGCTGCGCGACAACGTCACAGGCGAGGTCGAGTCGCTGATCGAGGAGTTGGCCGGCAAGGACGTGGTGGTACGCGGCACCTACGACGTGTCCGGGCTGCGCGCCGACGCCGATCTGATGGTCTGGTGGCACTCCTCGTCCAGCGACGCGCTCCAGGACGCGTACCTGCGGTTGCGGCGGACCGCCCTGGGCCGGGCGATGACTCCGGTCTGGTCGCAGATGGCGTTGCACCGGCCGGCCGAGTTCAACAAGAGCCACATCCCGGCGTTCCTGGCCGGCGAGGAGGCCCGCGCCTACCTCTGCGTCTACCCGTTCGTCCGCTCGTACGACTGGTACCTGCTGCCCGACGCCGAGCGTCGGGAACTGCTCGCCGAGCACGGCAAGATGGCCCGTGGCTACCCGGACGTACGGGCCAACACGGTCGCCTCCTTCGCGCTCGGCGACTACGAGTGGATGCTCGCCTTCGAGGCCGACGAACTGCACCGGATCGTCGACCTGATGCGTGACCTGCGGGCCTCTCGCGCCCGGCTGCACGTCCGCGAGGAGGTTCCCTTCTACACCGGCCGCCGCCGCTCGATCGCCGACATCGTCTCCGCACTGGCCTGAGGTTCCGGCCCACGCCTGGTGCTGACGGCCCGTCCGGCCGTCCCGGCTGAGCCGGGCGGGGCCGCGCCAGAGGGAGTGTGGCGCGGCCCCGGCCGGGGTCAGGTGGTCGCGGTGCAGGTCACCGTCGGTGTGTTCGTGCTGCTGCCCGAGGCCAGGGAGCCCGACC